>CAIYSK010000421.1 GCA_903928835.1 uncultured cyanobacterium | reverse complement strand
TGGCAACCCCCTGAAAGGCCAGGGGCTGGAAGGAGAGCTGGCCGCGGCCAGTCAGGTCTCCTTGGACCAGTTGGGGCTGTCGTTTGGCCCCCACGGCCAGCCACAAATCCGCCAGGGGCAAGTCCTTGGCGGTCCACTGGTAGAGCCGGGGCTTGCCCTGGAGGCTGAGGGATCCGCCCCCCCTCTGCAGGTTCACCGCGATCGGCACCCAACGGCGATCCAACCGGGCCGTCAGAAGCCCTGCCGGAGATGGGGCCAGGGGCTCCATGCGTAGGCGACCACCCCCGGCAGCATCGCCAAACCAATCGCCCACCCAGGATTCATCGAAGCCAAGGGGCCCGGCAACCGGCTGCTCCAAACGCAGCTGGAAATCTGGGATAAGGGCCGAAAGCGGACCACCCACCCGGCCTTGGGCAGACAACACCCCTTGCAGGGGGGCTCCAACCACGGGAGACAGGCGGGCCAAGGGGTAGCGCTCAAGCTCCCCATGGAGTTCGAGGTCGCCGGGGACCAGGCCCCGACCCGGCAGCAGGGCCAAAGGCAGGGAGCCCGTAGCCTGCAGGTGATGGCTCTGCAGGTGTTGCAGCTCCAGGATTTGATCCTGCCAACGCAGGCTGGCCTGCCATGGCCCAAGGATGGGATTGCTACGTTGCCCGCCCCGCACGGCCAAGACGGGTTTGCCCGGCGCCCCCGTCAACCGCACCGTGCCAGCCAAGGCATCGCGGGTCAGCCAAGTTGGCAAGGGCTGATCCGGCCGCAAATCCCTTGGATTGAGCTGCCAACGGCCCTGCCAATCCAGCTGGGGGACAAGCCGCCCCCCCCCACGCAGCCAGGAGGAACCCAATCGCAGCTGGGCTTGGTCCACCAGCAACAGCCCGCGCTTGGATTGCCCTATCTGCCAGTGGGCCCGCAAGGAGGCCTCACCCTTGAGCTTTTGCCTCTGCCGTTGCGATTGCGATTCCCACTGCCAGGGCGTCGGCTGAATCGACACCTGCTGACCCTGGAAAAGGGCCACCAGTTGGGGCACAACAAGGGATTGCGATTGGCCATTGGTTTGGCCATTGGTTTTTGGGGATGGACGCCAGCCCAACGCACCCAGCCGCACCCCCCCCTGGCAGCTGGGGCGCCCAGCCTGCCAAGTCCAATCCAAACTCCCATCCGCCTGGCCGCCCCACTGGCCGGGGTTTGCTTGAAGATTGCCTTCAACAGCCCGCTGAACAGCCCCCAGCTCCAGGTGATCCAGTCGTAACTGTCCCCTCCACTCGCGACGGTCCCAACGGCCAGCCGCATTGAGCGCCAGAGATCCAGCGCTACCAGCGCTGCCAGAGGCCCCGGGGGGGATCAGCCGGGTTTGCAGCTGAAGGGCACGACGGTGAACCTGGATCGCCAGGCGGCCATCCAGTCGGAGCGGAGTTGGGCTTTTGGGCAAGACAACCTGGGCCCTCTGGCGCAGGCGGAAACGCAGCTCCAGCTTTGGCGGGGGCCCCGGGCCTACCCCCGGGCCCAGAACCCACCACTGCCCCTGGCGGTTGGGCTTGAGATCAGCCCTCACCCCCTCCAGGCTGATCTGAATAACCGGAAACCCCTGCCCAAGGCTGGCCAAGGGATCAAGGCTCACTCCGGCGCCAGTGGCGCTGAGGCTGGAGCGATCAAAACGGCCCGGAGCCAGGCGCGTGGCACCAACCCTCAAACCACCCCAGCCCAGCCCCTGATAGGGACCCAAATGAAAGCGATGGCCCATCACCCGGGTCACCTGGCGCTCCAACACGGGCTTCCAGTGGGCATAGACCTTGTTCAGGGCCCGATCAAGGGCCCAATGGCCTAATCCCAGACCAATAGCCGTAACTCCAACAGCCACTGCTGTTGCGCCGATGGCCTTGGTGGATAGCCCGTTGCCGGGTTGGAACCCTTGCTCCGGCACCTAAGCCATCCCCCGGGGCCGTCCATGCCTGCGTTCGGGGCAATATAGGAACCCGTCCAGAGATGAAGTGTGTCCATGGCCGCTGATCCCATACTGTTTGTGGCCGGCCAATGGCTCGGTGCGGCCAGTGGGGTCTTGGCCCTGGCCACAGCGGCTGGATTCATCGCCCGCTGGGGGCTGCGTTTTCGCTTGGTGGGCGTCACGAGCTTCACCGCACTGCTGGCGATCTCCTGCCTGGCCTTTGCGGTGAGTTACACCCCCCGGGTGACCATTGAGGGGGCCGTGAGCGTGCCCGTCGTGTTCGACAACGGCAGCGATCTGGTGATTGCCGCTGCCTCCGCCGATCTCCCCCAGTCCGCCTTTGCCCCCACCGTGCAGCAGCTGGCCCAAAACATCCGCACCAGCGGCCGCAACTCAGAGAACGGACTGGTGCGCGTGCGCCTGCGCAGGGTGGAAGCCCAGCCGAGTGGGGGCAGTAAACCGGTGGTGCTGGCCGAAGCGACCCGCAGCCTGGCCACTGGCGCTGTCAGCCTGGATCAAGGCTGATGTCTCTGGTTCTGCCCCCCCACTTCAAATCCGAACTGCGGCAATTGGAAGGGGCTGGAATCGAGGGTTGGCAGCAGTTGGCCGATCTCCACGACGACGACCTGCGGCGCTTGGGCCGCAGTGGCGGGGCCAGCGAAGCCCGCTTGATCAAGCTGAGAGGTCAAGCCAGGTTGGTGGTGGAAGCAGGGGTTGAGCCTGCCGAAGCAGCCCTGTTGCTCTACGCAGGCATTGCCAACTGCCAGGGCCTAGCCCAGGCCAATCCCCATCAACTGCTGATCCAGATGGGACGGCTCCAGAGCAGTTTGACGGGCATGGCAGCCCCAAGGCTTGATCTCATTACCCTGCAGAGCTGGATACGGCGGGCCCAACTCCGCAGCGCCCGCCGGGCCACAAACTGACCCCTAGGGCCAGCCACGCTGCTGCCGGCGTCCCTGGAATGGAATCCTCTTGGGGCCGATCCCTTGGTCTCTCTAGCCCTAGCCCTGCCACCACAGTGTCCTCCACCCCGATGGAGAAACACACCCCGACCTCAGGCGTCGCTGGAATCGATCGGCCCTGGGCCAAGTAACGGCCCTAGGGCCTGGGGAGTTTCTGTTGCTGGCGCTGCTCTTTCGATCCTGTTGGCAAGCTCGGTGAGCATGGCCGCCGCCCAGGCCCAATCCCAACTGCTGGAATCGGTCAAACAAAACCCTGCCTTGGCGAAACAACTCTGCGCTGAGCTGCGCCAAATGAATGGCTCTGGCATCGCCTCCACCTCCAAGCAGGCCATCCAGACCATTGCCCAGCAACGACAACTGAGCTTCACCGACGCAGAAGTGCTCACCACCTACGTGGTGGGTCTCTACTGCCCGGATGTGCGCTGAGTGAGCGGCCAAGACAACTGGATGCGTTGTCGGGATGGCACCGGCCTGATTAGTCGGATCTGGACCCCCGCGGGGGATGGGCCGTGGCCGGCGCTATTGATGCGGCAGCCCTACGGACGGGCCATCGCTTCGACGGTCACCTATGCCCATCCGAGCTGGTACGCCCAGCATGGGTTTGTGGTGGTGGTGCAAGACGTCCGGGGCCAGGGCGCCTCCGAGGGCAATTTCCAAGGATTTGCCCAGGAAGCAATTGACGGGGCCGATGCGGTTCGGTGGGTACGCCAACTGCCTAGCTGCAATGGCCGGGTGGGCACCTATGGCTTCTCCTATCAGGGCCTGAGCCAACTCCTCAACGACGCGTCTGAGTGCGATGGCTTGGGCGATGGCTTGGGCGATGGCTTGGGCGATGGCTTACCCGATTGCCTTGCTCCGGCCATGGCAGGACTCGACGAACGCACCCACTGGGCCAGCGAGGGAGGCGCCCACTGGTGGGGCCTGGGCCTCGGCTGGGGCTTGCAACTGGCCGCCCAGCGCTGCCAGAGGCAAGGCGATGACGAAGGCTGGCAGGCGATCCGCAAATCCCTTGAGAGGGGCAGCTTCCTGGGCGAAGGCATGGCCTTGCTCGCGCGCCACGACCCCACGGGCATGGCCCTGGAGTGGCTGAGCCGCAATCCGGCAGATCCCGAGGGGTGGCGGGTTTACACCCCCCCGGCCGCCCTGCTGCGCAGGCCCATGTTGCTGCTGGGTGGCTGGCACGATCCCCACCTGGGCGGCGTGCTGGATCTCTGGCAACGCTCGCAGGCCGCCGGCGGATCCCCCCAACTGCGCATCGGCGCCTGGAGCCACCTGCACTGGCCGGGCGGCGCCGACTCCATGCAGCTGGCCTTCTTCCAACAGCACCTTCAAGGGATCGCCCCCAGCTACGAGCACACCGCCCCCCTGGCCCTGCAGGCCGAAGCCCATGGTCCCTGGCTTGTGCCAGCAGCAACTCTCCCAAAGGCCTGGAAGCTCCAGGGCCAAGCCCTGGTGGACAAGATTCAAGCCAGCCCAGAGGCGGCCCCAGAGGCAAACCCATCCGGCACCACAACCCCCGACCATGCCACCCGCCAGTTGGTGCATGATCCCTGGCGACCTGTCCCGGGGCGAGGGGGCCACCTCGATCTCAAACCCGGCCCTTGTGATCGCTCCGACCTCGACGAGCGCCTTGATGTGGCCTGCTTCACCAGTGCGCCCCTAGAAGCGCCTGAATTGCTACTGGGTCAATTCAGCCTGGAGATCACGATCAGCGCCGACCAGCCGGGCTTTGACCTGTGTGGCGCCCTCTCCGTGGTGAAAAAAGAGCAACCGATGAAGGTGCACCAGCTCTGCACCGGCGTGGCCCGCTTCCTTGGCAACGGATGCTTGCACGGCGAAACCAGGCTGCTCCAGCTCCAACCAGTGATGGCCAACCTGCAAGCCGGAGACCAAATCCGGCTGTCCCTGGCGGCCTCGGCCTGGCCGCAGATTGCCCTCAACCCAGGCGATGGCTCGATGCCCCTCGGCGGCCCAAGCCCAAAACATCGGGTCATCACCCTCAGCCTCGAGCTCGCCACAAGCCAACTACGGCTGGAGCCCATCGTGCACCCAGGCCAACTTGAGGCAAACTGAGCCCACCTCTTAAAAACTCCAGGCATGCGGAGCCCCCTGCGCCCCTTCTCCAAGCCCTTTTTTGCGGCTGGGCTGCTGGCGACCAGCCTGGTCGGCAGCGCGTGCCTCGCCCCGATCAGCTTCGCCCAAACCAGCGCCCCTTCAAGCGCTGGTCCGAGTGCCCAGAGCGCTGCAGCGACGCCTCCCGCCCTGGGGGCTCCGGAGGCCCGCGCCGCTGCCAACGCCATCTTGGAGACCATCAAAAGGGGCGATGCCAATGCCCGCTACAACCAATTTTCCGATGAACTCAAGGCCGTAAGCAGCCCGCAAATGGTGCAAAACACCATGCGCACCCAGCCCAAATTGCTCAGTTGGAAGCTGCTGAGCGTCAACAAAGGTGTGCGCAACACCACGGTTGAAGCCAGCCTGACCACCACCAAGGGCCGCCGCGATGTCTTCATCGTGCTGAATGGGGCCGGCAAAATCGTGGGTTACCACTTCGATCGCGCCGACGAAGCCTCCAGCCAAGTGGCTCTCAATTTCGTCAAAAGTTTGAGCAGTGGCCAATACATCAGCGCCCGCAGCTTTTTGAGCCTCGACCTTCAAAAGGAGATCAGTCCTGAGCGCCTGCAGCAGAAATGGCAGGAATTACAGCAACTCACTGGCAACTTCGTGAAGGTAACCAAGGCCGTTGAAGCCAATTCCACCCCTACAGCCAAGCTCGTGATGGTGGTGACCCAGTTCAACCGCCTCACCGACAGTCTTTTTGTGATCCTCGATGCCCACAACACGATCACCGGCGTCGACTTCCCCATCGATCCCTCCAAACCCCAACCCGCCCAGTAATCAGCGAGCTTTGCTAAGGCCCACCACCTAGACCAGTTGGCGGGTCAAAAGCCGCCTAAGCTCTCGGCGAAAACGTAGCTGGTACATGGCCTTGCTCAGCCTCGATTGGATGGCGCAAGACGGCCAGCGGCTTGCCGAATGCAGGCACGATCATCCCTTTTCCATCCTTGGTCCCCAACCCCTGGATGCCGGGGGCTGGGTTGTGCGGGTGTGGATGCCCGAGGCCGAGCGGGTCGAATTGCTTGTGGGGGGCCAGTCGCTGCCCACCGAGACACCCAATCACCCCTGGGTCTTTGAAGCACAGCTGGCCACGAACCCAGGCAGTGGCTACCAAGTTCGGGTGCACCGTGGTGGCATCGAACACGTGCAGCACGATCCCTGGGCCCAACGCGAAGCGTGGATGGGCGAACTGGATCAGCTGCTGTTTGCCGAAGGAAACCACCACCACATTTGGCGCCGCATGGGTGCCCACCTGGGCGAGCAGGGCGGCATTGGGGGCGTTCAGTTTTGCCTCTGGGCCCCCAATGCCCGCAGCGTTTCCGTGCTCGGGGATTTCAATGGCTGGGATGGCCGCCACCACCCCATGCAATCGCGGGTTGGTGGCTGCTGGGAGCTGTTTATCCCAGGCCTCAAAGCCGGCCAGATCTACAAATACGAAATCCGGGCCCAGAACGGCCATTGCTATCAGAAGAGCGATCCCTACGGATTCCGCCACGAAGTGCGGCCCAACAACGGGTCGGTGGTGGAGGCGATTGCCAACTACAGCTGGAACGATGCCGGCTGGATGGACGAGCGCGACAGCTCCAACCCCCTGGATCAACCCATTTCGGTCTACGAAATGCACCTCGGCAGCTGGATGCATGCCAGCGCCGATCGTCCCTTCATCGAAGCCGATGGCACCCCGCGGCCACCGGTACCCGCCGCCGATCTCAAACCCGGCGCCCGGCTACTCACCTACCCGGAATTGGCCGATCGGGTGATTCCCTACGTGAAGGCTCGGGGCTTCACCCACATCGAGCTGATGCCGATCTCCGAGCATCCCTTCGATGGATCCTGGGGTTATCAGGTCACCGGTTGGTACGCGCCCACCAGCCGCTTTGGCTCCCCGAATGAATTTCGCGCCTTTGTGGAGCGCTGCCACGCGGAAGGGATTGGCGTGATCCTCGATTGGGTGCCGGGTCACTTTCCCAAAGATGCCCACGGCTTGGCCTTTTTTGATGGGGCCCATCTCTATGAGCATGCCGATCCCCGCATCGGCGAGCACAAGGAATGGGGCACACTTATTTTTAATTACAGCCGCAACGAAGTTCGCAACTTCCTGGTAGCCAATCTTGTCTATTGGTTCGAAGAATTCCACATCGACGGCATTCGGGTTGATGCGGTGGCCTCCATGCTCTACCGCGACTACCTCCGCCCCGATGGCGAATGGTTGGCCAATGACAATGGGGGCAGGGAAAACACCGAAGCGGTGACCTTCCTGCAGCAGGCCAACCACGTGCTGTTCCAGCACTTCCCTGGGGCCCTCTCAATTGCCGAAGAATCCACCACCTGGCCGATGGTGACCCAACCCACCAACATAGGCGGCCTGGGATTCAACCTCAAATGGAACATGGGCTGGATGCACGACATGCTCGATTACTTCGAGCTGGATCCGTGGTTCCGTCAGTTCCACCAGAACAATGTGACGTTCTCGATTTGGTATGCCTTTACCGAGAACTTCATGCTCGCCCTCAGCCACGACGAAGTCGTGCATGGCAAGAGCAATTTGCTGCATAAAATGCCGGGCGACGACTGGCAAAAGTTTGCCAATGTGCGGGCCCTGCTGGCCTACATGTGGACGCACCCGGGCAAGAAAACCATCTTCATGGGCATGGAATTCGGCCAACGCGCCGAATGGAATGTGTGGGGTGATCTCCAATGGGAACTGCTCCAACACAGTGCCCATCAGGGCCTCCAGCTCCTGGTGGACGACCTCAACAGTTTCTACAAATCGGAGCGGGCCCTCTGGGGTGACGACTTCAGCGAATTCGGCTTCCAGTGGATTGATTGCAACGACAACCGCCACTCGATAATCAGTTTCATGCGCCGCGAGAGCACCACCGGCCGCTGGCTCGTGGTCGTGGCCAATTTCACCCCCCAAAGCCACTCCCATTACCGGGTGGGTGTGCCCCTTCCAGGCTTCTACGAAGAAGCGTTCAATACCGATGCCGAGCGCTACGGGGGCAGCAACCTGGGCAATCTCGGTGGCAAATTCACCGATGAGTGGGGCATCCACAGCTACGAGAACTCCCTCGACCTCTGCCTCCCACCTCTCACAGTTCTGGTGTTCCGCCGGGATGAGAAGCGCAGCCATGGGATGCTCTCCCAGGTCTGTGACGAACCCGCGGAGACCACCAGCTGAGGCTCCAGGTTCTGGAGCTTTCTCAGGTAGGTTCGCCTCTGGCCTCATCGTTGCCCATGTCCGGAACCGCCCCCCTGCTGCTGCGCGCCGCCCGAGGTGAGCAGGTGGAGCGTCCTCCCGTTTGGATGATGCGCCAAGCCGGCCGTTACATGAAGGTGTATCGCGACCTACGCGATCGCCACCCCGGGTTCCGCGAGCGCTCAGAAAATCCCGATCTCTCCTATGAGATCTCGATGCAGCCCTTCCGCGCCTTCAAGCCCGATGGCGTGATTCTATTTTCCGACATTCTCACGCCCCTGCCTGGGATAGGAATCGACTTCGACATCATCGAGAGCAAGGGCCCGATCATCGAGCCCGCCATTCGCTCCCAGGCCCAGGTTGATGCCCTGCGGCCCCTCGATCCAGCAGCAGCCCTTCCTTTTGTGGGTGAAGTGCTCGGCCGGCTGCGGGCCGATGTGGGCGACGAGGCTGCCGTTCTGGGATTTGTGGGGGCCCCTTGGACCCTGGCTGCCTACGCGGTGGAAGGCAAGAGCTCCAAGAACTACGCCGTCATCAAGGCCATGGCGTTCCAAGAGCCTGCAATGCTGCACCAATTGCTGGGCCATCTCGCCGATTCGATTGCCACCTACGTCCGCTACCAAATCGACTCCGGCGCCCAGGTGGTGCAACTGTTTGATTCCTGGGCCGGCCAGCTCTCCCCCGTTGATTACGACACCTTCGCCGCTCCCTACCAAAAGCGGGTGATCGACCAGGTCAAGGCCACCCACCCCGACACCCCCCTGATCCTTTACATCTCTGGCAGTGCTGGGGTGCTCGAACGCATGGGCCGCACCGGTGTCGACATCGTCTCCCTGGATTGGACCGTGGACATGGCCGAGGGCATCGCCCGGCTGCCCGAGGGCGTGGGCGTGCAGGGGAATGTGGACCCTGGCCTGCTGTTTGGCACCCCGGATGCCATCCGCGAGCGTATCTTTGATTGCGTGCGCAAGGCCAAGGGCCGTAAGCACATCCTCAACCTGGGCCACGGCATCCTGCCTGGCACCCCGGAAGACAACGCCAGGGTGTTCTTCGAAACCGGCAAGGCAGTCAATGAGCTGATGGGTGCTGCCGTTTGACGGCAAACCCAGGCCTACCCAGTGGAAGCCAAGTAACTGGAAGCCAAGCCAAAGCCCGAATCCTGATCACAGGAGCCAGCGGCTGCGTGGGCCAATACATCACCGAAGAGCTCTATCGCAACAGCGATGCCGATCTCTTGCTGTTGCTCCGCGATCCAGCCAAGCTTCAGGTGGTGTCTCCTCAGGATCCCAGGATCACCCTGCTGATCGGTGACCTGCGCGACCTTGCCCCCCACGCCGAGGCCATCGCCTCAGCCACCCGAATGATCCATACCGCCACGGCCTGGGGCGATCCCGCCAGGGCCCAGGCGGTGAATGTGGATGCGGTCAAAGAGCTGCTCCGCCTCACCAATCCAGCGGTGCTGGAGCAGGTGATCTACTTCTCCACCGCCAGCATCCTGGATCGCCAGCTTCAGTTGCTTCCAGAGGCGGAGGTCCATGGCACCGAATACATCCAAACCAAGGCCATCTGCCTGGGCCAGCTTGAGCAACACGCCCTGGCCCCAAAGATTGTGGCCGTCTTTCCCACCCTGGTCTTTGGCGGGAAACTCGGCCCCGCCGGCCAAGCCAACAGGGGCGATCACCACCCCACCAGCTACCTCACGGCAGGGCTGCTGGAAGCGGTGAAATTCCTCTGGCTCGCCAAGTGGTTACGGGCGGATGCCAGCTTCCATTTCATCCACGCCGCCGACATCGCCACGGTGTGCGCCCACCTGGCCACAACGCCCCACCAAGCCAATCTGGAGCCAGGCCAGGGTCCCCTAAGGCGTCTGGTTTTGGGCCAAAAGGCTGTCACGGTGAATGGCACGGTGGCGAGCCTGTGCCGCTGGCGCGGCGGTTGGTATCCCCCCATCGCCGTTGACCTGCGGGGCTGGTTGATCAATGGTCTGATCAAGCTGCTGCGGATTGAGATCACCCCCTGGGATTTGTTCTCCATTCAGCAGCGCCACTTCATCCATGAGCCGGTGAGCCCGCCGGAGCGTTTTGGCTTGGTGAGCCTCGCTCCGACCCTGGAAGCGGTCTTTGAGACGGCCGGTCTTCCCCAGCGGTGCCCCTAAATGTTGCGATCCTGGCTTTTGGAGTCACGAAAGCCACGATCAGGACCTAATTTTGCAGGGTTGCTCCCGCTTTGAAGCGCCCTCCCATGCGCCGTATCTTTTCCCTGATTGCTCTCTGCCTGGCGCTCGTTCTGGGTGCCGCCCCGAGCTTTGCTGCTGACGTGGCCCACGGTGGTCAAGTGTTCTCTGCCAACTGCGCCGCATGCCACATGGGTGGTGGCAACGTGGTGAATGCTGAGCGCACCCTGAAGAAAGATGCCCTCGAGGCCTATTTGGCTAACTACAGCAGCGGTCCTGAAGCTGCCGTCGCCTACCAGGTGACCAACG
>CAIYSK010000420.1 GCA_903928835.1 uncultured cyanobacterium | reverse complement strand
TGACGCAGGGGAGTCCTGAGGGTGCCCAAGCCCCCTGGGGGCTGCTTTGAGTTTTTTATCGGTGAGGTGTCAAGCGTTGTGCCGTTGATCGGTGCCAGGGGAATGCTGCTGAATTGCACCGTGTCCGGTTGGGCCAAGCCCGCGGCCAGCAGGCTGAGGATCTCGGCCTCGCTCAAATTGCTCGTCACCTGACCCTGCAAATTGCGCACCAAGCCTGGGACGCGTCCCAGCTGTTCGGGGATGGCCAATTCCCGGAGCAGGCTTCTGGCCACTTCCTGCTGGTTGTCCTGGAGGCTGTCGTCGGGATGGAGCGGATCGCGGAATCGGGCGAGCTGTTCGATTTGGCGGCCATGGAGTTGCTGCAGGCCGCCATCCAGCTTGATGGCCAGGTTTTGGCTTTTATCGCTATAGCGCATTTCCATGGGTGGATTGGCGTTCACCCCGCCGAGGCCATCAACCAACTCCCTTAGCCCTGCGCGGCTGATCACCACGTAGCGCTCAGGTTGCTCCGACGTCAGACCCACCAGTTCCCGCACCGCATCGGCGGTCAGGGCAGGACCGCCGATGCGATAAAGCGTTCCGAGCGGTTGCGGGGCCCGTTGCCCAGGGAGTTGCACCGCCAGGCTTGGGGGGATGGTGAGGGCCTGGAGCGGCCCCGAGGGATTGATCCGCAGCAGCAACAGGGCATCGTTGTTAGCGGGCCCCAGGGGGGCCGCTCCGTTGTGGGGATCCCCCAGCCGGTCTGAATCCACCCCAATCACCAGCACCGTGATCGATCGGGTGGGTGCCTTGGCCAGATCGGCGGCGGTGAGGGTCTTCGGGGCTTCCTGGCTGCGATCGGCTTCAGGCCAGATCTGGCCGAGGAGTACGAGGCCACAGGCCAGGCCCGCGCCCGCCGCTCCAAGGCGAAGGACCACCCGTTGGCGCCGCGATGGCACTGGCTTTTTGGCGGGTGTGGGGCGCTGGGCCATGGGGTGTGACGCGCCCGAGCAACGAGAGAAGTTCCCACTTTGGCCCAACTCCGTTGGTGGCACCCGATAGCGTTGCGGGGTGGATAGGGCCCCGATGGTTTCGATTGCTCCCCATGAGCGGGCCAAGCCCTTGGCGAAGGGCAGTACCTACCCGGCCAAAGATCTCTGCAGCCAGTGCGGGCTTTGCGATAGCCGCTGGGTGGCCTACGTGCGCCAAGCCTGTGCCTTTTTGAACCAGCAGTTTGAGGCGATGGAGGAGCGGGTCCATGGCCGCTCCCGCGACCTCAACAACGAAGACGAGCTCTATTTCGGCGTCAGCCAGCGCATGCTCAGCGCGCGCCTCAGCCAGCCCATCGAAGGCGCCCAGTGGACGGGGATTGTCAGCCGGATTGGGGTTAGGGCCCTGGAAACCGGCCTGGTGGATGCGGTGTTGTGCGTGGGTCAGAGCCCCGACGATCGCTTTACCCCGGTGCCGGTGCTGGCCCGAACCCCTGAGGAGGTGCTGGCAGCCCGGGTGAACAAACCCACCCTTTCTCCAAATTTGGAAGTGCTGGAGCAGTTGCCCGGCAGTGGGATCCGGCGCTTGATGGCCATTGGCGTGGGCTGCCAGATCCAGGCGCTCCGCGCGGTGGAGGCCACCCTGCCCTTGGAGCAGCTCTATGTGCTGGGTTTGCCCTGCGTGGACAACGTCAGCCGCGACGGATTGCAGACCTTCTTGGAGAGCGCCAGCCGCTCGCCGGAAACGGTGGTGCACTACGAGTTCATGCAGGATTTCCGCATCCATTTCCGCCATTCCGACGGCAGCACCGAAACGGTGCCCTTTTTTGGCCTCGACACCCCCAAGCTCAAGGATGTGTTCGCGCCCAGTTGCTTGAGCTGTTTCGACTACACCAATGCCGGGGCTGATTTGGTGGTGGGCTACATGGGGGCCACCTTCGGCCGTCAGTGGCTCACGGTGCGCAATCCGAGGGGCCAGGATCTCCTGGATTTGGTGGAGGCCGAATTGGATGCCGTCCCTGTCACCAGCCGGGGCAAGCGCCAGGCGGCGGTGCAGCAGGGCATCGATGCCTACGACAAGGCCGTCAAATTGCCGATGTGGCTCGCCGAGCTGGTGGGTTGCATCGTGAAGCGGGTTGGGCCCCAGGGCTTGGAATATGGCCGCTTTTCGATTGATTCCCACTTCACCCGCAATGCCCTGTGGGTGCGGCGCAACCACCCTGAAAAGGCGGAGGCCCATATCCCTGCGTTCGCCCAAAAAATCATCAGCCGCTACCGCCTCCCCTCCCCATGAGATCCGATAGCAGCAGGAGCAGCGGTGTGCTGCTCCACCCCACGGCCCTGTCTGGAGCTGGTGGCTGCGGCACCTTCGGCCGGGCTGCCCACGACTGGGTCAACCTGTTGGCCCGCTCCGGCGTGGGCGTCTGGCAACTGCTGCCCCTGGCGCCCACCGATTCCACCGGCTCTCCCTACAGCTCCCCCAGCGGGTCTGCCCTCAACCCCTGGCTCCTCGACGTCGATGCCCTGATGGCCGATGGTTTCCTGAGCCCCGCGGCCTACGCGGCGGTTTGTCAGCCGTTGCCCCCGGTGCCGGTGGATGGGGCGATGGCCCTGGAGTTGATGCCCCAGCGCTCGGAAGCCTTGGGGCAGGCCCTAGCCGAATGCTGGCCCGATCAGCCGGCCAGCGCGCACCAAGCCTTCGATTGCTGGTGCCGCCAGCAGCGCCATTGGTTGAAGGATCACTGCCGTTTCATGGTGATCCGCCGGCTGTACGCCAACCAGCCCTGGTGGGACTGGCCCAGGCCCCTGGCCCAGCACCAGGGCCATGCCCTGCGCCAGCTCGAGCAGCAGCAGGCCACACGCCTGCTGGAGCAAGCCCTGCTCCAGTGGCATCTCCAGCGGCAATGGGAGGACCTGCGGCGCGAGGCCAACCGCCAAGGGGTGCAAGTGGTGGGTGATTTGCCCTTTTACGTAGCCCATGACAGCGCCGACGTCTGGAGTCGCCGCGGCTTGTTTTCGCTCACCCAGGCAGGTCAGCTCACCCAGCAAAGCGGGGTTCCCCCGGATTACTTTTCGGCCACCGGCCAACTTTGGGGCACCCCGGTGTACCGCTGGGGGTGCCATTGGCGATCGTGCTTCCGTTGGTGGCTGCAGCGCCTGAGGCGCCAACTTTCCCTGTTTGATCTGGTGCGGCTCGACCATTTTCGAGCCCTTGAGGCGTTCTGGTGTGTGCCTGGCTCGGCAGCCACGGCGGAGCACGGCCATTGGCGCCGCTCCCCGGGATGGCCCCTGCTGGGTCTGCTGTGGTTGGGCTGGGGATGCCGTTTGCCCTTGATCGCCGAAGACCTCGGCGTGATTACGCCGCCGGTGGAGGCCCTGCGGGATGGCTTCCGGCTGCCGGGAATGAAGATCCTGCAGTTCGCCTTTGATGGCGACCCCGCCAATCCGTACCTGCCCGCCAACATTCGGGGGCACCGCTGGGTGGTTTATACCGGCACCCACGACAACGCCACCACGGTGGGTTGGTGGCAGGGCCTTGATGACGACGCCCGCGCCCGGGTGGAAGAGGCCGTGGGATCGCCAATCACCGCTCCCGCCTGGCAGTTGCTGGAACTTGCCCTGGGCTCCTCCGCCGATCTGGCGGTGGTGCCGCTGCAGGATCTCTTGGAGCTGGATGATCGGGCCCGCTTCAATACCCCGGGCACCAGTTCAGGCAACTGGACCTGGCGGCTTGAGCAATCCATGGCAGAGCTTGAAGGCCCCCTGGCTGGCTATGGCGCCATGGCCCATCGCTATGGCCGCGGCAGTACGAACTGATTGGGTTTCCCCTTCAGGGGGGCCAGCGGCGCCCCATCCCATTCCACGGCGGAAGCTCCCTTGGGCGGGGGATCGATGGTGAGGCGGAAGGGGCTGGTCAAGGGCAGCACGAGTTCGCCTTTGCCCGCCTGGAGGTTGGTTCGCAGTCCGTTGCTGTCTTGGAGGCTCACTGCGCTTGGCTGGTCAAGGTGAACGAGCAATTGACCGGTTTCTGAGGCGACTTGCCTGGCTGGGCCTGCGCTGAGCAGGCTGAGAGCTTGACCTTTGGCTGCCAGGTCGAGGGGGCGCAGGTTTGGGTAATCCCGCTCTAATTGCGTCTTGGTTTCGGTTGGGTTGGGGTCATGGCTTGTGGGTGGCCCTTCGCCGGCGTTGGGCCCCTGGTCCCTGGGCTGGAATGGGGGCACTGGATGGAGGGCTAGAAGGCCAGCGCTGGCGAGCTGTTGTTGTTGGAGATTGACCCCGTAGAGCAAGGCCAGGCACAGCCCCGCATAGAGCCAGGTTCCCTGCCAGGTGGTGAACACATCGATGGAGCCTGGGGTGAAGCGCAGCCCCAGGTGCTGGCGGCGATCGGCAGGTTGGGGGTCACTGGAGGGAAGGGCCCCATCCAGGCAACCCGCCGGCAAGCCCAACTGGGTTTCCAGCAAGGGCAGCATGGTGCGCAGGTAGGTGGCCTCAGGCAGGCGATCACGCCAGCCGCGCTCGAGGGCCTCGAGCACCGGCGAGCTGATGCGGGTGGCAAGGGCCAGTTGGCGCAGATTCAAGCCCTGGGCTTCGCGGGCCTGGCGCAACCGTCCCCCGGCGGCCTGCAACCCATCCAGCTCCACTGCCTGGGCGAGGGCGGCGCCATCGCTCGTCTTGGGCCGCCGCCAGCGACCCAAGAGCTCTCTCAAGCGGGCGGTGGGTCTGCTCAGAACGGCTCAGCTAGGGGGCCCCATTCTCGGTTAGGGCCCGCCATTCCTGCTGATCAAGGCGTCGCCAGCGCCCCTCGGGGAGGTCATCGAGCCCGATGGGACCGATGGCCACCCGCTGGAGATCCAGCACGGTGAAGCCCAGGGTGGCTGCCGTGCGGCGTATTTGGCGGTTGCGGCCTTCCCCCATCACCAGCTCCAGGCAGGTGGCATCGGCCCTTTGGTCCACGGTTGCGATGGCAACCGGCTGGCTGGGTTTGCCATCCAGGGGCAGCCCTTCGGCCCAGCGCTTGAGTTGGTCGGGACTTGGTCTGCCCCGGAGCCAGACCCGGTAGGTCTTGCGGTGGCCATAGCGCGGGTGGGTGAGCTTGAGGGTCAGATCCCCTTGGTTGCTGATCAGCAGTGCCCCTCGGCTCTCGAAATCCAAGCGGCCCACGGGGTGAAGCCCTTGCCCCTGGGCCAGCTCTGCTGGTAACAGGTCCAAAACGGTGGAACGCCCCTCGGGGTCTTGGCAGCTGCACAGAACTTCCGGTGGCTTGTTCAGCAGCAATACCAAGGGCTCCGGGCGATGGGCCAGGGGTTGGCCGTCCACTTCGATGTGGTCGCGGCTGGGGTCGGCCCGGTCGCCCAGCTGGGCGGGGGCGCCATTCACCTTGACCAAGCCAGCACGCAGCAGCTCTTCGGCGTGGCGTCGGGAGCAGCGGCCCGCAGCGGCCATCACTTTTTGGAGTCGTTCTGCCGCCATCCCCCCATGTTGGGACGCGAGGTGCTGCGCGGCTGCGTCAAAGCTGACCCGAAAAACCGTTGTAGAGTTGCGAAACCTAGGCGTTTCGTAACCCCGCATTCATGCCATCGCTGTCTTTGCTCGGCCCTGATGGTTCTTCCCTGGGTGGCGCCTCCCTTGGTGGTGCATCCCAAGGTGGCGGCGACCTGGTGCGTTCGTATTTGCGTGATATCGGTCGTGTGCCGTTGCTGAGCCACGAGCAGGAGATCACGTTGGGCCGTCAGGTGCAAGAGCTGATGGCGATTGAGGAACAGGAGCAGGAGCTGGCGCAGCAGCTGGGGACAAGTCCAAGCCAGGCGGAATTAGCCAAGGCCGTGGGTTTAGGCGATGCGGTGCTGAAAAAGCGGATTAAGGCTGGGCGTAGGGCCAAGGAGCGGATGGTGGCGGCGAATTTGCGGCTGGTGGTGAGCGTGGCCAAGAAGTACACCAAGCGGAATATGGAGCTGCTGGATTTGATCCAGGAGGGAACGATCGGCTTGGTGCGTGGGGTGGAGAAATTCGACCCGACGCGGGGGTACAAGTTTTCGACCTATGCGTATTGGTGGATTCGCCAGGGGATCACCCGGGCGATTGCGGAGAAGAGCCGGACAATCCGTCTGCCGATCCACATCACCGAAACCCTGAACAAGCTCAAGAAGGGTCAGAGGGAACTGAGCCAGCTGCTGGGGCGTACGCCGACGGTGACGGAATTGGCGGAGGCGGTGGAACTGCCCGAGGAGGAGGTGAAGGATTTGCTGTGCCGTGCACGTCAGCCGGTGAGTTTGGAGATGAAGGTGGGTGATGGCGACGACACGGAGCTGTTGGATTTGTTGGCTGGGGATGGGGAGTTGCCGGATGAGCAGGTGGATGGGGAGTGCCTGAAGGGTGATTTGCGAGCGCTGCTGGACCGGCTGCCAGAGCTGCAGTGCCGAGTCTTGAAGATGCGTTATGGGATTGATGGTGAGGGGCCGGAGGGCGCCGAACCCATGAGCCTCAGCTCGATCGCCAAATCCTTGGGCCTTAGCCGCGACAAGACCAGAAACCTCGAACGCAAGGGCCTCGAAGGCATCCGAAACCAATCCCCCATGCTCGAGGGGTATTTGGTGGCCTAGGTGGCCCTATTCATGGGCTGCAAGCAGATCCCCAGATCAAAGAAAACCTAGAAAAACTGATCGAAATTGTCGAAGTCGACGGCGCTGAAGGTGCCGTCTTGCACCTGGCCCATCAACCGTTCGAGCTGGACCCATAGGGCCCCAGCCGTGCCGACCGACAACACAAATGACACCAGCAGGGCAGCCCCGGCGGAGAAGCCAAACACCTGGAGGCTCCCTCCAATGAACAACGTGATCCCCAGCACAACGCCCATGTACGGGATCGTGATCACAGCTGTGCCGAGCGGAAGCAGGGCCAGTCGGTCCTGTTTCCAGCCCTCTAGCCGTTGCTCCACCAACTTGGCGAAGGTGAGACCGCAGAGTATGGCGATGGCCAGGCCCAGCCCCGCCACCAGATAGGGGGGCTGGCTGATGGGTGCAAACCCCAGCAGGATTTCGCTGCTATCGAGATCGCCGTAGTAGCCACTAAGCGCATCGAGATCGGCATCCAGGCTGATTTGTGAAAAAATCGGGATGGATGCGAGCACGCGCTACAACTCTGAACAGCGGCAAGCCTAGGGGGCAGCTGCTTGGCCCTGCAAGGCACTCCTCATGGCCCCCAGCGCTGGGGGGATAAAAATGTTAGGTCAACGTAATCACTGGCCTGATGATCGGTTGGGGTAAGACTCACTTGAAAGCCGCCAAGATTGAGCGATTGCATGCGATGGAAGGCGCTTAGAAGGCCCTTACGGCTAGGCGGATTACCAGATTGTTCTATCGCCGTGCTGATGAGCTTGGCGGCAATAAATCCCTCAAGACTGGTAAATCCATAGTTGGCCCGACCCAGTTGCTTTTGCAAAAGTGTTTGATACTCCGCTACCACAGGTAGCCGCCGGTTCCAGGGAAAGGGCACAACCTGGGAGATGCCGATGCCGATCGCTGCGTCGGTTGGCAATGCTTCGCGAAGCGACTGTGTGCCTACGAAAGAGACGTTCATTAGCTGGGCAGTGCTGCCTCGCTTTTTCATCTCTAGGCTGAATGCGGCTGCGCTGGGGTAGGCGGCCACGATGATGACGGCACTTGGTTTGGCTGTATGGATCAGGCGAGCTGCTGCTGCTGCTTGGGTTGAGTTGCGCTGGATCGTAGCAATGACCTTTGGGCTCAATCCCCTACGAGCCAGGGCCTTTTGGATCCCCACTAGACCATCCTTCCCGAAGGCATCGTTTTGATGAAGAACGGCAATTTGTTGCCGGCCAGATCGCACCAGATTGTTCACGATTTTCTCGATTTCCATCGCATAGCTGGCGCGGAGGTTGATCACTAGAGGTCTGAATGGTTGACGCAGCACGGTTGCCCCGCTGAGGGGGGCAACCAGGGGAATTTGTGCCTGCTCGACCAAGGGCAGGATGGCTTTCACTGTTGGTGTGCCCACATAGCCAAAAAGGGCAAAAACTTTATCTTGGCTGATGAGCTGTTTGGTATTGCGAACGGTGCGTTGAGGCTCATAGCTGTCGTCGAGGCTGATGAGCCGAATGCGGCGGCCGTGGATGCCCCCGCGGCGGTTCACTTCGGTGAACCAAGCCAGGGCGCCATCGCGATACTCCAGCCCCAGTTGACGGGAGCGGCCGCTCAAGGGGGCCGATTGCCCCAAAAGAATCTCCTTGGCTGCGGGGGGCTGTGGTGCCCGTGCAGGCTCTGCAGAGGCCTCGGGGCGCAACAGGTCCAAGATTGCTGGGGAGCAGACCAGGAGGGACAAGAGGGCTCCTGTGGAAAGTCGTGCAGATGCACCTAAGGTCACCCCAGTTTTGACCATCCCAGTGGCCCAAAGGAGAACGCGTCGCTGGAACCTGCTGGCCATCGTGTCGGTTGTGCTTGCCAGCATTTTGGCGTTGTTGGCCATTTCTCGCTTCGAGGTGCCATCGGTCAGCAACCGTGATGCCCTGCGCCTGGCTTCCAGCTCCAGGGCCCTAACGACTGATCTGACCCAACTACCCCCAAGCGGCTGGAGCAGTTTACGTGGGGAGCAGATCACCAATGCCGAACATCTTCGAGACCACGATGAGTTGCTACATGCAAAGTATTTCGTACAAGTAGGTGTCTATGCAACCAGTACCTCAGAGCTTGAGCTGAATGTCCCCAGTTATACCAGCAGTGGCTATGTGTGGTTCCACTGGGACGAGCCTTTCCAGCGCTATCTCGAGGCCCATGATTCCACGATCGATCAGCGTTTTGAGTTGCTTAATACCCTTATTACCGATAGGGACCCTCGCCTTCAGCCCCTCGCTGACAAGCCCAGGCGTCTTGCCGATGGCAGCTTCTACCAGTTGTTTACCTATCAGGGTCGCTATTACGTTGATCGTGCGAGCTTCCGCAAATATCCATTCATGCACGTTAGCCTTCCGCTGGCTATTGAAGCTACCGCTGATGATGGCGAACTCAATTATGTAAATCTTCGCCTACAAGCCGATTCCCAAAATAGTGGAATGGGGCTCTATGCCCGGATTATCGGCTGGCTAAATAGTGGCTGGTCTATTGCCGAATATCGCCACCACTATGCCACTAACTTGGGTCAAGGTGGAG
>CAIYSK010000419.1 GCA_903928835.1 uncultured cyanobacterium | reverse complement strand
GGTGAGGCTGACCACCCCATCAACCAGGGCTTGATCCGGATTGAGGGGATCGCGGAAGAAGGCATTCACTGGCTTGGTGAAATCCAAGCCACCGCAGAAAACGGGAATCACGGTGGCGCCGCGATACTCCAACTCCTGGATCACGGCCACGTAGTGGGCTTCATCGCCGGTAACGATATGGCTGCGCTGCAACACCAAGCCAATCACCGGACCCTTGCGGGCCTTCTCCGTGAGATCGCTGCGGCTGGCACTCCAGTTGAGGTATTCCTTGAGATCCTCAAACATGCCTGGGGCTAGGGGATGCCAGATGCCCAGGTCCGGGAAGACAACCGGCTCAGCGACGGTGAATTCAGCGCGACCTGAGTCGCCGCGGGGCAACACGTATTTGTCCGCCAGCATCAACAGGAAGTTACGCAGGTTCTCGGGCGTGCCGCCGAGCCAATACTGAAAGCTGAGCATGAAGGAGCGGGCATCCTGGGCCTTCTCCACCGGCAGATACTTCAATACCGTGGGCAGGGTATTAAGCAGCTTGAGCATGGCGTCCTGGAAGCCGGCGCCGCCCGCCTCCTTGCGCTTTTTCATGAAGCTGGCGATGGCGCTCTTGCTCTGGCCCAGCTGGGCCATCGAGAAGGTGCCGAGTTTGTTGAGGCGCATCACCTCCGGCATGGAGGGGAACACCACGACGGCCTTGAGCCGGTCGCGGTGGGGCGCCACGGCCTCCACCACCTTCTGGGCCAGATCTTCAATGAAGATCAAGGAGGCGATGAAGACATCGGCTGCGGCCACATCGGCGCAGAAGTCGGCGTAGTTCTGGGGATCCCGGAGTTCCTCAATCAGGTAGCCGCTCAGCTCGATCGCCAGGGGACCGTTCTGGTCGTTGAGCGAGGTAGCGGCCTGGGTGAGGGAGTTTTGGTACTGGGGCTCCAGCACCAAGTAGACGGCCTTCATTACAGCCCGACCGTTCACGTCCGCGGGGCTGACTCGGCGGTTGGCTGAGCGGACCTGCGTGAACATCGGCGCTAACTGGTCAATTGGGACCAAGCTTACGAAGCTTTAAGCCCTGACGCGGGATTGGCCCATAGGCTCTGCAGCAATGGTTGACCCGCGATGACAAGCACCCCTGCCCCTGTTTCCGCCCCCACTTCAAGAGCACTTCTAATCCCGGTTGTGGTGGCTGGTGCCCTGGGTCGCATGGGGGCTGAGGTGGTGAAAGCGGTGGTTGGGGCGCCCGATTGTGAGCTGGTGGGAGCAGTGGACACCACCCCAGGCGCCGAAGGGGCCGATGTGGGCCTGGAGCTGGGTTTGGGCGCCTTGGACGTGGCCATCACCGCGGATTTCGAAGGCTGCCTCTGTGCTGCCAGCCAGGCCGCCCGCCAAGGAGGCGCCGCGGTGTTGGTGGATTTCACCCATCCCAAGGTGGTCTACGAGCACACCCGGGCGGCCATCGCCTATGGGGTCCATCCCGTGGTTGGCACCACGGGACTCAGCCCCCAGCAGTTGCAAGATTTGGCGGTCTTTGCCGATAAGGCCAGCGTGGGGGGGGCCGTCATCCCCAACTTTTCCGTGGGCATGGTGCTGCTGCAGCAGGCCGCCGCAGCCGCCGCCCGTTTTTACGACTTCGCCGAGCTCACCGAGCTGCACCACAACCGCAAGGCCGACGCCCCCAGCGGCACCTGCATCAAAACGGCCGAGTTGATGGAGGACCTGGGCAAGAGCTTCAACCCATTGCAGGTGGAGGAGCATGAAACCCTGGCGGGTTGCCGGGGCGGCCAGCGGGAGAGTGGCCTGCGCCTCCATTCGATTCGCCTTCCAGGCCTGGTGGCCCACCAGGAGGTGCTGTTTGGGGCTCCGGGGGAGACCTACACCCTGCGCCACGACACCATCGACCGTTCGGCCTACATGCCCGGGGTCTTGCTCAGTATGCGAAAGGTGCGCAGCCTGGGGGGGCTTGTCTATGGCCTCGAACGCCTGATTTGAGGCTCCTCCCCCGATGCTGATCCCCCTGCGCCCGGGCGAGTTGCCCAGGCTGATCCCTGCGGTGGCCACGGGCCCCCAGTTCAATGCCTGCACCGGCAACCCTGAAGCGGTATTGCGACGGGTGCTGATTTCGGTGATTGGGGCCGTGGTCACCCTGCTGATCAGCCAGACCCTGCTGTTCAGCAGCCAGTTTGGATCCGTCTTTCTGGTGACGGGCGTCGTGTTTGCCCTGTACCTGCTCTGGGGACCAATTCTCGAGGCAGGCCAGAAGAACGCCACCCTGCGCCGCTATCCAGCCGGAGCCATCTTTGAGGGCCAGGTGGCCGACGTGTACACCACGGATGTGGTGGAGGACCGCCGCGAGCAGGCCAACAAGCAGGGCCGCCTGGAATTGGTGGAGAACCACCGCACCTGGCTCACCCTGGAGCTCGAGGATGAAGACGGCTACCTCGGCAAGGTGCGCTGCCCGTTCAACAAGAAGTATGAAAAGATCAGGCCTGGCATGGTGGTGCGCCTGCTTGTGCTGAGTGAGCGCAAGGACTTTTCCCGAGTGGGGGCCCTCACTGATGCCTGGATTCCCCAGTTGAAGTTGTGGGTTGGCGAGTACCCCTACCTGCTGCGGCCTGCCTTCGAAGAGCTGTGTCTCATGCGCTTGCGCTGAAAGTTCCGCAACATTGCGTTACAGTTTCAGTAACAACCCGTTACGAGGCAGCCATGACCCAAGCAGCATCTCCAGCTCCCACCATTCGCGGCGCCACCGTCACCACCGAAGACGGCGGCCGCCTCAACGCTTTTGCCACAGAACCCCGCATGGAAGTGGTGGATGTGGAAAGCAGCTGGGGCTTCCATGAGCGCGCTGAAAAGCTGAACGGCCGCATGGCCATGCTGGGCTTCATTGCCCTTCTGGCTACTGAGATCGCCCTGGGTGGCGAATCCTTCACCCGCGGCCTGCTCGGCATCGGCTGAAGATCGGACTGCTTTCAAGCCCATTGGCTTTTGCCAACTGAGCTAAGACCACTCTTTCCCTCGCCGCAGCAGACTTGCTGCGGCTTTTTTGTGTCCCAAGGGTCTGTTCATGCCCCAGCCACTCCAGGCCCAGGTGATGGGGGCCGGCCCCACCGGCGCCCTGGCTGCCCTTGCCCTGGCAGATGCCGGCTGGCTAGTGACGATCGTCGATCCCCTGGGGGCATCCGCCTTGCAGGCGCGCACCAGGGCCTATGCCTTCACCCACTCCAGCCAGAGGCTGCTCGAGCGACTCGGCCTTTGGCAGGCCTGCGACCCCTGGATGGTGCCCTTTCGGCGTTTGGAGTTGCTCGATCTCGGAGCAAGGGCCTCGGTGCCCTTCGCCCTTGCCGATTTAGCCGCCCCCTTGGCCCAGCGCCAAGATGCCGCCCAGCGCAAAGGTGCTGCCCAGCGCAAAGGTGCTGCCCTGGGCTGGATTGCCCAGCACCGGCCCTTGATGGGGGTGTTGCTTGAGCAGTTGCACGCCCATCCAGCCATCACCACCCAGCTAGGGCAATCCAGCGCCCCGGCAGCGGGATCCAGCCCGGCGGATCTGGTGGTGGCGGCCGATGGCCCCCACTCCCCCACCCGGGAGGCCCTGGGCATTGGCCTTTGGCAATGGAGCTATCGCCAGAGCTGTCTGACAGCCATGGTGTCGATGCGGGGTTCCGACGACGACCAGGCCTGGGAACTGCTGCGCCCCGAGGGCCCCTTTGCGGTGTTGCCCCTCGGCGCAGGCCAATTCCAGGTGGTCTGGAGTGCCCCCCAGGGGCGCTGCCGGCAGCTCGAAAGCTTGAGTGATTCAGCTTTCCTCGATGCCCTGGCGGGGGCGCTCCCAGACCG
>CAIYSK010000418.1 GCA_903928835.1 uncultured cyanobacterium | reverse complement strand
GCGAGAACGGTTGCGACCTGATCTTCATGGCATCCCATGGCCGTAGGGGCCTCGCGGGTTTGCTCATCGGCAGCGAAACCCAGCGGGTTCTCACCCACTCGGAGCTCCCGGTGCTCGTGTTTCCGGGTAAAGAACCCCAAGCCTGAAGGCCACGTTCGGGCATTACAAGACGGTCGCTAGCCCGGAGGTGGACAACGACCTCCGCTTCTTCTCGATCCCATCGCGGTTATGGGAAGTGTCTGCACTTTTGGGATCATTGGATAGAGGGCATCCATCGCGGAGAAGTAGCGATCAATAGGTTGGATGGCCATAGGCCGAGCCTCGGCTTCTCGCTGCCATTGTTGGGCTGTTTAGATGAGCCCGATCAGCTATGCCCAGATTGCAGCCATTGGTGTTTAATCATCAGCGCACGCACTTATTGGCGTCGGCAAAGGTAACCGACTTATATCGATCATTCACGCTCAGGAATGCAACGCAGCGCTTTTTGTCGAGCATGTAGGTGAGCGTGCCTTCTGGTAACTGGACTGCGCTGACGTACTTCGTGCCCCGAATCATGAAACTCAGGGCTGCTGAGAGTGGGGTTTGGCCCACCATGTATTGGAGATCAGGCACCGGTGGCCCCAAGACGAGGCTGCTACTTGGGTAGCCATTGGAACTGCTAACACCGGTTGCACCATTGGTGATGACGACGAGTTTGCGGGTGCGATTGCCGTCGCTCCAGCTGAAGACACCCTTGGCACCTTTGTCTTCAAAGAGCACGTTGGTGAAACCACCAAACCCATTGTCAAGGCGCAGATTTTGCCGATTGGGCCCAACAAACCTGAAGTTGTTGCCATTATCAAGCTTCACCACAAAACTGACTTGTCCATCCTGGTTTTTCTCCCTCACGCTGCAGTCGTCCTCGTAAAGGATGGAGCCGTTCTCACTTAAACGGCACTGTGCTGCCGCTTTGGCCGTTGTCTGGGCTTGACTTGGCATACTCAGGCAAACTGCCGCACTAAGAAGGCCTGCCAATACTGGCTTTAACTGTTTGTTCATTCCTGAGTCGAACCGATTCGCACTGTCGAATGTTGGGCCTTGAAGAGGCCCGCCACGGGTTCCCTTTACCAATAGTTGTGCCCTCGGCCAGGTTGTGTCCTCGGCCAGGTTCTGCCCTTGGCCATGCCTAGCCAGGGGGGTAAAGACAACCAGGTGGCAGCCACGAGGGTGTGCTCTTGCTGACGCAAGGCTGCCAGGGGGCTGTGGGCGATCCACGGTCTGTCCCCTTGGTGCTAATCGCCTTGAATCCTTGTCTTTAACGCTGCTGCCTGGGATTTGGGCTGGTTGGGTACCGATCCAGAGCCCATGAAGGCCGAGGGCTTGGGTTGGCAATCACTAACGGTGGGGATCGCCATGGGCTGCCTGGGCTGCAAACTCTTGCCACGTTGCTCGCGATCAGGCCATGGCTGGTTCCGGTTCCTTTCAAGAAGGCCAGCACCTCCATCGCCTAGAAGCCGAGATGGGTTCCGCCCCCCGCCCAAGCCTGGGAACCAGCGTGGTGTTTTTGCCCCGGGATCCCCAATGGGCGTTCGTGCACTGGGAGATCAGCTCCGAGGATCGTGAACGGGCTCTTGCATCGAAAGCAGAGCAACTGGTGCTGCGGGTGTCTGATGTCACAGGGTTGCCGGCGGGGTCGGTGCACCTGCACACCCGGCAGGAATTGTTGGTGAATTCCCAGGCGCGGGAGTGGTTTGTGCCAGTGCCCATGTGTGATCGCGACTATCAAGTGGAACTTGGCTACCGCATGGCTGGCGGTGGCTGGCTATCCCTGGCTGTCTCGGCGCCTGCACGCATGCCAGCGGTGGGACCAAGCAAGGACATCGCCGATCATTTCGTTCCGTTTTTGCTCGAGTCCCCCGCGGCCGAAAACGCTGACATCCCCCCCGTCGCGCCTCCCCCGTCGATGGCGGCAGGTTTGCATGAGCGGCTCTACCACCAGTCCAGCGGTGGCCGCCAGGTCCTAGGGCGGGGATCAGAGGCCTTCCACGACCTCGACGCCGACCAGGCGTCCGCGGCCGGCAACCAGGCCTCGGGGGTTGGTCTTTGGGCCAGTGGCCGCAACGAGTCCGGTGCTGGCTTGATGGCCCGCCAGCGCAGCTTCTGGCTGGTGGCCGATGCCGAGTTGATTGTCTATGGAGCCACCGATCCCGCAGCAACGCTGCGGATTGGCGAAGAGATCGTGCCCTTGGCCGCTGATGGCACCTTCCGGTTGCAGGTGCCCTTCCGCGATGGACAGCAGGTGTATCCGATCACGGCCGTTGCCGCCGATGGCGAGCAACGCCGCTCCATCACGCTGGAGTTTTCCCGCAGCACCCCCCATGCAGGAGGCAACAGCCAGGATGATGCCGTTGCCGAGTGGTTTTGAAGCGTTAAGGCTTAATCAAATCCCAACAGATCAAAGATCTCGCGATCCTTGAGGGATTCGGCTTCCAGGGGCTCCACGTTGTCCAACATGCGCTGGGCCAGGTTGAGGTATTCCTGCTGAACAGCCTCCACTTCAGGGGTGGATTCCATCTCGAAGATGGTGCACTTCTTGAGCCTGGAGCGCCGGATGGCATCGAGGTCCGGGAAGTGGGCCATGGTTTTCATGCCTACCCGATCGTTAAAGCGATCGATTTGATCGGTGTCCTTGCTGCGGTTCGCCACCACACCGCCGAGTCGCACCTTGTAGTTCTTGGCCTTGGCTTGGATCGCGGCAATGATCCGATTCATCGCAAAGATCGAGTCGAAATCGTTGGCGGTCACGATCAGGCAGTAATCGGCATGCTGCAAGGGGGCGGCAAAGCCTCCACACACCACATCACCCAGCACATCGAAAATCACCACGTCGGTGTCTTCGAGCAGGTGGTGCTCCTTGAGCAACTTCACGGTTTGGCCCGTGACATAGCCACCGCAGCCCGTACCCGCCGGCGGACCACCGGATTCCACACACATCACCCCATTGAAGCCCTTGAAGACAAAGTCCTCGGGACGTAATTCTTCGGTGTGAAAGTCCACGCTTTCGAGAATATCGATCACCGTGGGCACCATGGATTTGGTGAGGGTGAAGGTGGAATCGTGCTTCGGATCGCAGCCGATCTGCAGCACCCTCTTGCCCAGCTTCGAGAAGGCGGCTGAAAGATTCGAGGATGTGGTGGATTTACCGATGCCACCTTTGCCGTAGACGGCAATCACCAGGGCACCTTCCTCAATCGCCATGGAGGGGTCTTGATGAACCTGGAGGCTCCCCTCCCCATCAGGCCTGGTCAGAGTTGTTGTCATAACCGATCAAACAGGCCAGCCCCTTGGAAGCATGGGTTGGTCCTTGATCTATCAAAGGCCTTTGCATGTACTCCGGTGGGCACTCCATGCAAACCGATACATCCCAGCCACTCCATGTGAGCAGTTCAAAACTTGATCCCCAAGACAACCGGTCGTTAGCGGCTCAGATGGGCCTTGGCCTCATACAACGTTTCCGAGTCAATCACCTGCAATTGCCGTTCCCGCGCATAGGTTTCGGTGTTGCGGCGCACCTTGCTGCGCACAAAGAAGGGGATCTTGGCCAGTTCCGCCTCCCCATCGGCGCTCCACACAAGGCCTTCCAGGGTTGCCGTTGTGGCTTGAGCTGGAGTGGCCGTTGCGGCCTGGTCTTGTGTGGCTTGAGCCGGTTTCTCAGAGGTCTGCGGGGGAGCCCCTTCGCCCAGGTGGCTGCGGTGGCCATCCACGAACTCAAAATCGTGGCGGAACATGCCAATCAGGTGTTCCTCCAGGCCCATCATCAGGGGATGCACCCAGGAATCAAAGATCACATTCGCCCCTTCCCAGCCCATTTGGGGTG
>CAIYSK010000417.1 GCA_903928835.1 uncultured cyanobacterium | reverse complement strand
TGCCATTGCAGTATCGAAGCAAGGTCGTAGCGATCCCTTTGAGCATCGATCCTGGGGCCCTCGATCCCTTGGTCCAGCAGCTGCTTGGCTTGATTGGTCATGCTTGAAACGCAGCCCAAGCGTGTCCTCCTGGTGGCGGGAGAAGCCTCTGGCGATTTGCATGGTGGTGCCCTGGTCCAAGCCCTGCGACGTCAACAGCCCGATGTGACCGTGGTTGGCGTGGGCGGAGATCACTTGCGCTCCAGTGGGATGGAGGTTTTGGCCGATGTGCGCACCCTCTCGGCCGCTGGGTTGGTCGAGATTGTCGGCAGCATTCCGCGCCATCACCGGGTGATGGAGTTGCTCAAGGCCCAGATGGATCAGCACAGGCCCGATGTGGTGGCCCTGGTGGATTACCCGGGCTTCAACATGTTTGTGGCTAAGGAAGCCCACAAGCGGGGTATCCCGGTCTTCTTTTATATCGCGCCCCAGGTCTGGGCCTGGGGGCAGGGCAGGGCCAAAAAAATGGCCCGCATCATCGACCGACTCGCCGTTATTTTTCCATTTGAGGAGGGGATTTTCAACGCCCACGGCCGTGACTTCGCCCGCTACGTGGGCCATCCCTTGGTGGATGGGCTCCAGGTCACACGCTCGGCCCAAGACAGCCGCGCGATGCATGGATTCTCAGATCAGCAGCCGCTGTTGGTCTTGATGCCCGGCAGCCGGCGCTCGGAAGTTCGACTCCTGTTGCCTGCGATGTTGGCGGCAGCCCAAATCTTGAGGGCCGATGGCTGGCAGGTGGTCTTGTTGAAAGCTCCCACCATTGATCAGGCCTACCTCGAGCAGATCCATGGGGCCCTTCCCTTTCCCGTTCCGATTGTGGAGGGCGATGCTTACAACGTGATTGCGGCGGCGGATGCGGGTGTGATTGCCTCCGGTACAGCAACCCTGGAAGCGGCCCTGTTGGGATGTCCCCACGTGATTCTGTATCGCTTCTCCTTCCTGACCTATATCTTGGCCAAGTTAGTGATTGGGCGCCGCATTTTGGGCCTTCCCAATGTGGTCCTGGGACGACCTTTTTTCCCTGAATTACTGCAGCGTGAGGTGACAGCTGGCAACATTGTGCGTGCCGTACGCGAAATGGTGGACAATCGGCAAGGTTGCCTGCAAGCTGTCCAGGACTTGTGGCAGGCAATGGGCGACTCCGGTGCCTCGGAAAGGGCTGCAGAAGAGCTTGCTAGATTGATGGCATGAGTCAGCAATCTGTCTATTGGCGACTTGCTCTTTATGGGCGCCGCTATCTCTGGCCGAGCTTTTCTCTGGCCCTCTTTTTTAACTTTATCTATGGTGCTTCCACTGGGCTCGTGCCCCTGGTGATTAAGTACCTCTTTGATGAGGTTCTTCCGTCCCAGGATCGATTTCGGCTTTACAGCGCTCCGGTTGCCATTGTGGTTGTTATTGCAATCCGTGCGGCGGCCCAGTATTTAGGAAATTACCTCACGGAGATTGTCGGTCAGGAAATGACGGCTGACCTGCGCAATACATTGGCGGCCAAGATTTTAGATTTGCCGCAGTCTTATATCGATAGGAATCCTTCTAGTGTCCTGGTTTCAAGAGTGCTTTCGGATGTGGATCTTGTTAAGGGCGGGATTGTGGATGGATTCGTTTCTGTTATTAAGGATGGGATCACCCTGATCGCCCTTGTCTCTGTTGCTTTTTATCAGGATTGGCTGCTGTCTTTAATAGCTTTTATTCTCTTCCCCTTTGCTATCTATCCTGTCATTAAGTCCTCAAAAAAGGTGAGGCGAACGTCGAAGAAGGGTCAGTCGAGCCTCGCCCGTTTGGCGACCTATCTCCAGGAGTCGATTGTGGGTTCCAGGGTGGTTAAAATTTTTGGGATGCAGGCCTATGAGCTGCGTCGGTTTGAGTCGGAAAATCAGTCTGTTCGAGATAACGCCCTCAAGACGACTCGGGCCAAGCTGGCAAACCAGCCCTTGATGGAATTGCTGGGGGCGGTGGGGTTTAGTGCCGTCTTGTTGTATGGCGGGGAAGGCGTGATTGCGGGAGCCCGTACGACCGGGAGCTTGTTCGCCTTTTTGACCTCACTTTATTTATGTTATGCTCCCTTTAAAAGTATAGCCAGGTCGAACACATCCTGGCAGCAGGGGGCTTCTGCGGCGGAAGATCTCTATGCAATTCTGGATGTACCTCCCGACCCTCCTGAGGCCCCGACCCCTCAAAATATTGCGAACTTCTCTAACGCCCTGATTGCGAAGGGAGTCTGTTTTGGTTACGGCGATGAGATCGTTATTAATCAACTCAACCTTGAAGTTCCCAAAGGTCGCACGGTTGCTTTGGTGGGATCCAGCGGTGGAGGTAAGAGCACGATTATCGATCTCTTCTGCCGCCTCTATGAGCCAACGGCAGGTGCCATTACCCTTGATGGAACCGATCTTCGTGATCTTTCTCTTGATGGTTTGCGCAAACTGATCTCTGTTGTCGATCAGAACACCTTTCTCTTCAACGACACCGTCGCCAACAATATTGCCTATGGCCATACCGATTCCAGCTCTGAAAGTATTGAGGCTGCTGCCCGTGCTGCTAATGCCCATGATTTCATTGTGCAGTTGCCCGATGGCTACAACACCTTGATTGGTGAAAATGGAACGATGTTGTCCGGGGGGCAAAGGCAGCGGGTGGCTATAGCCAGAGCCCTGATCAAAAACGCCCCGATCTTGTTTTTGGATGAGGCCACCTCGGCCCTGGATTCGGCGTCCGAAAAGGTGGTTCAGGAGGCCCTTGATCGCCTCATGGCCAACCGCACCACCCTCGTGGTTGCCCATCGCCTATCCACTGTGGTCAATGCAGATTGCATCTGTGTGATTTCTGGCGGCCAGGTGGTGGAATCCGGCACCCACGCCGCACTTTTGGGCCACGGAGGCGTTTATTCACGCCTATTTTCGACTCAATTCGCCAGCGCCTAGCAGGCTCTTCCGTATGTCACCTGCGATTGTGCCGCCGCTTTCGGATCTTCCATCACCGCCAAGCACCTACGACCGTGCTGACTGGGCTGGAGCCTTTCGCAATGTGGAGCTGGAGCTCGAGAACGAGCCCCTTGTTGCCGCCCGTGGAGAGATTCCCGCTGAGTTGACCGGCTGCCTCTATCGCAATGGCCCCGGGCGGTTGGAGCGCGGTGGCCGCTGGGTGCACCATCCCTTCGATGGCGACGGCATGATCTGTGCCCTGCGGTTTTCGGGCGGTGGCGCGTGTTTCACGAATCGCTTCGTGCGGACCGAGGGCTGGCTGGCCGAGGAGGCCGTAGACCAGGTGTTGTACCGCGGCGTGTTCGGCACCCAGAAGCCCGGGGGGCCTTTGGCCAATGCCTTTGATCTGCGGCTCAAGAACATCGCCAACACCCATGTGGTGCGCCTGGGCGACGACCTGCTGGCCCTTTGGGAGGCCAGTTCGCCCCATGCCCTCGATCCAGCCACCCTCGAGACCCGGGGTCTCACCTTGCTGGATGGGGTGCTTAAGCCAGGCGAAGCCTTCAGCGCCCACCCTCGCTTTGACCCCGGCCACCACGGCGAACCGCGCATGGTCACCTTCGGGGTTAAGACAGGCCCGCGCAGCACCCTGCGCTTAATGGAGTTCGCCACCGAGGGCCCCAGGGCGGGCCAATTGGTGTCAGATCGGAGCGACATCTTTAAGGGCTTTGCCTTTTTGCACGACTTCGCGATTACGCCCAATTGGGCGGTGTTCCTTCAAAACGCAGTCGATTTCAACCCCTTGCCGTTTGTGTTGGGGCAAAAGGGTGCGGCCCAGTGTTTGCGTTCAAAGGCTGGCGGCCAGGCCCAGTTCTGGTTGGTGCCGAGGGATTGTGGCGCCTTTGCAGGCCAGCAGCCCCGGTTGATTGATGCCCCGGAAGGGTTTGTCTTCCACCACCTCAATGCCTATGAGGAGGGCGATCAGCTGGTGGTAGAGAGCATTTTTTATGCCGATTTCCCTTCCATAGGCCCCGATATGGATTTCCGTTCGATTGATTTCGAGCTCATCCCCGAAGGGCTGCTGGAGCGTTGCCGCATTGATCTCACCACCGGGAGCCTCAGCTGTGAACGTCTCAGTGAACGCTGCTGTGAATTCGCGATGGTCAATCCCACCAGGGAAGGCCTGCCGGCCCGCTATGGCTGGATGGCGGTGGCTGGACGGGATCAGGGCAATGACCCCCTGCAAGCAATCAAAAAGCTCGACCTCATGAACGGAGAACGGCGGGTGTGGAGCGCGGGACCGCGCGGATTCGTGAGTGAACCGATCATGGTTCCCCGGCCTGGTGCCACCAGCGAAGACGAGGGTTGGGTGCTCACCGTGATCTGGAACGGAGCCCGCAATGGCAGCGACTTGGTGATCCTCAACGCCTCAACGATGGCTGAGCAGGCGGTGATTGAGTTGCCGGTGGCCATGCCCTACGGGCTCCACGGCAGCTGGGCTGCGGCTTAAGCCAACAGGACTCGAAGCTGGGGCTGAAGCAGCTCAAAGGCCCGCCCGCGGTGGCCAATGCGGCCTTTGAGCTCCTTGGCCATTTCTGCGAAGGTTTGGCCCGCCTCGGGCACGTAAAACACCGGGTCATAGCCAAAGCCGCCTTCTCCCCTTGGGCTGCTGAGGATTTCTCCAGGGCAGTGCCCCTCCACCTCCAGCTGGATTGCGCCGCTGGGATCAGCCACCGCCAGGGCTGCCACGAACTGGGCTCGGCGATTCCCCTGGCCATGTTCTGGATCGGTGGAGCCGTTGGCGGCGGCCAGTTCCGCCAGCAATCTGGCAATTCGGGCCTGATCACTCTTGGCGTAGCGGGCCGAATGCACCCCAGGGGCCCCGCCAAGGGCGTCGACGCAGAGTCCTGAGTCGTCGGCGAGGGCCCAGTGGCCGGTGGCCTTGGCCACGGCAGTCGCTTTTAGGCGGGCGTTATCCGCAAAGGTGCTGCCGGTTTCTTCCACCTCAAGGCCTGGGGGCTGGGGGCGGATCTCCAGATCCAGAGCGGCCAGCAAATGGCTGAATTCGCGTACCTTGCCGGCATTCCCGCTGGCGATGACGAGCACCTTGGCTTGATCCATTGGGAGTTCAGCCCGCTTCGGCCAGCTGCTTGGCCCAGGTCAGCACTTCGGCCACGCGCGTTTGCGTGGGGGCTTCGCAGTAGAGGCGCAGGAGCGGTTCGGTGCCCGAGAACCGCAACATCAACCAATGGCTTGCGCCGAGCCGCAGCTTGACGCCATCGGTGGTGACCACCTGCTGCACCGCCGCTCCTGCCACCTCGGTGGGGGGGGCCGCGGCGAGCCGCTGTTCCAGGCGCCTGCGCGCGGCCATATCCGGTAGGCGCAGATCGAGGCGGTCGTAGGCGGCAGCGCCGCCACATTGCGCTTGGAGGGCATCGATGCGCTCGCCTAGCGGCTTGCCCCCCTCCACGAGGGCTTCAATGAGAAGCAGGGCTGCGAAAAGGGCATCGCGCTCGGGCAGGTGCATGCCAAAGCCCACGCCACCGGATTCCTCACCCCCCACCAGTACCTCGCTGCTGAGCATTTCACTGGCGATGTATTTGAAACCCACGGGCATTTCCAGCACCGTGCGGCCCTGGGCTTCGGCCACGAGCTGCATCAGATCGGAGCCACTCACGGTTTTGATCACGGTGCCAGGTAACCCCTTGGCCCTGGCCAGGTGGTCGATGAACAGGGGCATCAGCAGCTGGGTGCTGCAGAAGCGGCCGCGTTCATCAACGGCCGCAATGCGATCACCATCGCCATCAAAGACGATGCCAACCGCGGGCTTGCCAGCGGCTGTGGAGGCTTGCACCTCCCCAATCAGCTGCTGCAGATAGGCGGCCAGGGGTTCGGGGGGATGGCCGCCAAACAGGGGGTCACGGTTTGATCGAATTTCACGCACATGGCCGCTAGCAAGCGCCCCTGGCAGCAGACCAGCCAATCCACCCGCGGCGGAGCCGTGCATTGGATCGACGATCACGTGCAGGCCCATGGATTGGAGCCCGCTACTTAGGCCCCGGGTATCGAGCTTTGCTTGCAGGCCGCTCAAGTAGGTGCCCATCGCATCAAAGCGTTCGGTGGCCCCCGCCATGGGCACGGTGATGCCCCCGGCTGCGAGCCGGGTTTCCACCCGCTTGGTGAAGTCACCCTCCACCGAGCCCCCAAACGGACCTTTGATTTTCAATCCCAGCCATTCCGGCGGGTTGTGACTGGCCGTGATCACCAGGGCTCCCAAGGCTTGGCGCTCCACCACGGCCCAGCTGCAGGCGGGAGTGGGCACGGGGGTATCGCAGAGCAGCGGAACGAGCTCGCAACCGCGTACCGCCGCGCAGATGGCTTCAGCCAGCTCCGGAGCCAGGAAGCGGCGGTCGTAGCCAATCACCACCTCGCGGCTGGCCATGCCCTGGGGGCAGGAGTGGGCCAACTCCTGGGCCGCCGCCGCCGCCACGGGCAGGAGGCGCTCCACGGTGATATCGACGCCGAGTACCCCCCGCCAGCCATCGGTGCCGAAGGCAATTGGGCTGGCCTCCAGGGCTAGCGGGGCAGACGCCATGGAAGGGGGAAGCCGGATCCTTCAATTCTGCGCTCTAACCCCGCCTTTGGGGCCTTAGCGTCGGGGAATTCCAGGCCGATCTTTGGGCGCGCCTCCCCTCACCGACCGGTTGCTCCGCAGCTGGGTGCGCTGCCGGCGTCGGGCCTGGCTTGATCAATTTGGTGACCAGCAAGCGCGTCAGTGGAATGCCCATCGCGCCCTGGCACTCCACGATCAGCTGCGGAGCTTTCAAACCCTGCTGCCGCAAAAACCGCAGCACGGTGAGGCTGGCTGCGCCGCCGGAGCCCCTGGGGTGATGGGCCTGCGGCTCAGGGGTCCTGGCCCCGGCGGAGCTGAGTTGCAAGCGCACCCGGCCCTGCTCGAGCGGGTTGGGGGCATTAGCCGCTGGGGCGATTTCGCCTACCGGCCCGTGTTGGCCCGCCAGGGCCGCCGGGTCACCCGCGAGCACCGGCTCCAATTGGCCCTCTGGGGGCGCCTGTTGGCCGATCACCAGCAGGCGGAGGTGGCCCAGGGCTTGGTGGTGGCCGGGGATGGTCGGGGTTTTCAGCGGGAGTCCCTGGCGCTTGGTGCTGGCCTGCAGCACCAGCTCGAGGACAGCCTGGTGCGGCTCCAGGGCGACTTGCAGCGCACCAGTCCGCCGGCGCTGGTGAGTGATCGCAAGAAATGCACCCTCTGTAGCTGGCGAGGGCATTGTGATCAGGCCGCAGCCGCGGAGGGCCATCTCAGCGAGGTCAGTGGCATTGGCGGTAAGCGCCGAGAACTCTTGCTGGAGTTGGGGATTGCCAGCCTCGATGGCTTGGCGGGCACGGACCCCGAGCAGTTGGCCACCCAGCTGGAGGTGCATGGGGAGCAGCACCGGGAGATTGCGGCCCAGCTGGTGGCCCAAGCCCGGGTGCAACAGCAAGGCAAGCCCGAACGGCTGGATTCAGGCCTGGCACTCAGTGAACTGGATAGCGCCCCTGGGCTGCTCCTCTACGACATCGAATCGGACCCCGATGCCCGGGATGATTTCCTGCACGGCTTTGTCGTGGTGAAGCGCTTGGCGGATGGCAGCTGGCCAGCCGATCTGGGCGAGGGCCGTTACCAACCGCTGCTGGCCCTGTTCGAGCACGGGGAGCCCCTGCTGTGGAAGCGGTTGCGGCGTTGGCTTGATCACTATCCAGGCTGGCCGGTGTTGCACTACGGCGAAACTGAATCGATCGCGTTGGTGCGTCTGGCCCGGCGCCAGGGGGCAACCGACGCCGAAATCGACCTGTTGCGGTCCCGTTTGGTCGATGTCCACGCCCGTTTGAAGCGCTTTTGGCGGCTTCCCGTGAGTAGCTACGGCCTGAAGGCTGTGGCGAGTTGGTTGGGGTTTGCCTGGAGCCAAAAAGGGGTGGATGGAGCCCGCTGCCTGCTCTGGTGGCGCCAATGGCGCTATTGGCGCCATGAGCCCGGCCCCCGGGGCCGCGCCAGTCGGTATCACCTGGATCGGATCTTTCGCTACAACCGCGACGACAACCTGGCCACCTGGAGGGTGGCCCATTGGCTATGGCTTCAAGACAGCAAGAGGGTGGCTGGCCGGGGGCCATCGCCGGCCTGAAGCACCGGCTGCCCCAAGGCTTGCTTGCGCACCAGGGCCAGGCCAATCCAGGTCCCATCCCCGAGCTCCAGGCTGGAGCTGATCACCCCGGCCCTGCTGGTGCCGTCGCCGGGGGCATCCCGGGTGTACAGGGTGGTGCCGGGTGTGAGGGCTGCTGGCGGCTCCCCAGCCTGTTCCCCAGTTCGGGACGTCCAACTCCAACGCCGCAGCTGCTGTTTGACGCCGTCGTAGGTGGAGAGTTTGGCCAGGGTTTCCTGGCCCACATAGCAACCCTTGTTGAGGCTCACCCGCTCGGCCAGCCCCAGCTCGAAGGGGTTGGTGTCGTCAGTGAGCTCGCCGGGTGCTGCAGGGATGGCCTGTTGAATCCTCCAGCGCTCGTGGTCTGGGGCTGACAAAAGGGCCCGCTCTGCCAACCAGGCCGGAGCCACGCTGCCTTGACGCAGCAGAACTTGGTGGCCGAGCAACCAGCCCGCACCTGCTTCAAGGGTCTGCCAGGCGCCCTTGGGGCCCGCGGGGAGTTCGGCAGTGCCAGGTCCCACAGGAGTGATCAGGTTCGCCGTTTCCAGGGCACCCAGGTGAACCTGGTCGGCGGGGAACAGCACCCGATCGAGGCTTTGACGCACCCCTGCAGCGGCTTCCGGCGGGATGCCATGGATCACCAGCCAGGCGCCCGGCTTTGTGATCTCACTTGAGTCGGTAGGGGCGCTCTCGGATGGATCCAGCAGCACCTCCACCAGGGCCCGCATCCGGGCCGTGGGGCTGATGCTGCAGCTCGGGATCCATGCTCCAGCAGGGGCTGTTTCGATGGCGGCACTGGTTTGCCCATGCAAAAAGCGGCGGGTGTCAGCGCCTTCGAGGCGGAGCAGGCTCACGGCTTGCTCGATCTGGCTGGCTTGGCCGGGCTGCCAATCCCAAGGGGTCTTCATTGGGCCGCAGAGCTGGCGGCGATCTCATCCAGCAAAAAGAGGCTCCGCATTTCCAGGCCCGCCGCGGTCATGGCCTCGAGGCCGCCTTCCTGGCGATCCACAATGGTCACCACCCGCCCAACCTGATAGCCGGCCTCCCGCAACTGGTTGACCGCCTTGAGGGACGAGCCCCCCGTGGTGACCACGTCTTCGAGCACCGTGATGTGGCTCCCTGGCTCTGGCAAAGGGCCCTCCAGCCAGGCTCCGGTGCCATGGCCTTTGGCTTCCTTGCGCACGATCAAGGCGTCGAGGTTGCGACCATCCAGGGCGGCTCGCAGGGCCACGGCGCTCACCAGGGGATCGGCACCCAGGGTCAGACCCGCCACCGCCACAGCAGTCTCCTCCACCTGCTCCAGCATCAGGGCTCCGAGCAGGGCTAGCCCCTCGCCGCTCAAACTCACCGGCTTGCAATTGACGTAGTGATCACTGGTGCGGCCGGAGGCCAGGGTGAATTGCCCATGCCGGTAGGCCTTTTGGGCTAGCAAAGGCAGCAACGTGTCCCGCATGGCGGCGGGAGTTGCTGGGAGGGACAGCGGAGAGACCACTGGTGCGGGAGCGACTTGGTGCCTAGTTTGCGTGCAGCTCGGTCCGATCGATGGCGCAGGCTCTTCGGCTGCTCATGCTTCTCATGGCGTCCCCGTCCCTCGCTGGTCCGGCGCTGGCTGGCCCGGTGGTCTGCACAACCACCATCGAAGCGCCTCAGGCGCACCAGGGGCAGCAGGTCTCCATGAGACCCGTTGAACTCACCCGATGTGGTGGTATTCAGACCACGCCCCAACTGGTGGAGCAGCGCTTTTATTCCTACACCGCGCCCTTCGCCCGTGGCGTCGACATCACCCACCAAATCACCGATCTCCTGGGGATTTCCATGGGCGGCGGCGATGGCACCAAGGTGATGGGCTTTGGGTTTCCCGACCAGACCATCGTTTGGGATGGCACAGCCCTGGCCAACACCTACCAGGTGTTGCTTGAGAAGCAGGGGGAGCTGATCCCCTGGCGGACGGCCGATGTGGGCAATGGGTTTTCAAGTAGTTTGGGTTCTGGAACCTCCTTTCGTGCACCGGCGGCCTCCTTGCGTGCACCGGTGCGAGGCTTGTGGTAGACACGGGAAATCCAGGGGGTCTAGCAATCTGGTGAATGCAGCGAACTCATAATTCGCCTTAGGCGAGTTCGATCCTCGCGACCCCCACTTTGGTCTTTCTGTGATCACTCTTCTGGCCCTGGCCGTGCTTTTGGCCCTTTTGGCCTTCTTTGCGGCAGGGGAATTCGCCCTGATTCGCCTCAGGCCCAGTCGGGTCAGGCAGCTTGAGGAGGCCGGTGAGCCGGGGGCCCATGCCGTGGCCAAGCTTCAATTCCGGCTCCGGCGGGTGCTGGTGGCAACCCAGCTGGGAGCAGCCCTGGCCCTGGTGGCGCTCGGCTGGGCCGGCCGTGGGGTCGCTGAACAGCTGGTGCGTGCATTGAAGAGCGCCGGTTTCAGTGCGGTGGTGCCCCAGGGGGCAGTGGATGGGGTCGTGTTCCTGGTGGTGGTGCTGTTGGCCACCCTGTTTGGTGGGCTGGTGCCGAAAGCCTGGGTGCTGCATCGCCCGGAGGCCTCGGCCCTGCGGTTGGCCCCTCTGCTGGATTCGGTCAGCCGTACCCTGGCGCCCTTGCTCACCCTGATTGAACGGGTGAATGGCCTGCTGCTGCGGCTGCTGGGCCTGCCCCGTAATTGGGATGAATGGGTGCCGGTGTTATCGGCGGGCGAACTGGAAACCCTGATTGAAACCGGCAGTGTCACAGGCTTGATGCCCGATGAGCGCAACATCCTTGAAGGGGTTTTCTCATTGCGCGACACCCTGGTTCGGGAGGTCATGGTTCCCCGCTCTGGGATGGTCACCTTGCCCCTTGAGGTGACCTTCGCGGCCATGATGCGTGAGGTCCACGAGACGGCCCACGCTCGTTTTCCAGTGATTGGCAGTTCCCTCGATGATGTGCGGGGGGTGCTTGATTTGCGGCGCTTGGCTGATCCGATTGCCCGCGGGGAATTGCAAGCCGACACCCCTTTGGCTCCCTATATCTTTCCAGTGGCCCTGGTGCAGGAGAGCACCCCGTTAGCCAATTTGCTGCCCTTGATTCGCAGCGGTCAGCCGTTGCTTGTTGTGGTGGATGAGCATGGCGGCACCGAGGGGTTGGTCACCGTGGCCGACCTCACCAGCGAAATTGTTGGCGAGGATGACAACCCCCTCGCGGCGGCGGCCGACCTCCAGCAATTGCGGGAATCGTTCTGGTCGGTGGCGGGTGATTTGGAGATCTTTGAGCTGAATCGCCAGTTGGGATTGCAGTTGCCTGAAGCCGATGGCCATCACACCCTGGCGGGCTTTTTGTTGGAGCGTCTGCAGCACATACCGGCCCCGGGGGAGGGCTTGCGCTGGAAGGGGTATCAATACCGGGTGGTGGCGATGGATGGTCCCCGGATCGAGCGGGTTGAGATCGAGCGTGTCGAACTAGACCGGCGTCGGGCCGAGGCGCCTGATCGGCCTGCTGGCCCTTGAGTGGCCCTTGATCGTCGATAATCAAAATGTTCTTAGTGCCTTGGCCATGAACCCTGTGCGTGTGGGTGTCATTGGCATTGGCAACATGGGTTGGCACCACGCCAGGGTGCTGAGTCTCATCAAGGACGCTGAGCTCGTTGGGGTGGCAGACCCTGACCAGGTCCGGGGCACCTTGGCGACCGAGCAATTTGGCTGCCGCTGGTTTTCCTCCTACGAGGCCATGCTCCCTGAGGTCGATGCGGTTTGTATCGCTGTTCCGACCCTGCTGCACCACCGGGTGGGACTGGCCTGCCTGGAGGCAGGCGTGGATGTGCTGATCGAAAAGCCGATTGCCGCGAGCCAAGAGGAGGCCGCCGATTTGATCCGCGCCGCTGAAGCGGCTGGCCGGCTCTTGCAGGTAGGCCACATCGAGCGGTTTAACCCCGCTTTCCGAGAGCTGGTCAAGGTCACCGCCAACGAAGAGGTGGTGGTGCTTGAGGCCCGGCGCCACAGTCCCAATGCTGATCGCGCCAATGACGTGTCAGTGGTGCTGGATTTGATGATTCACGACATCGATTTGGTGTTGGAGTTGGCTGGCGCTCAGGTGGTGCGCCTGGCTGCGGCCGGCGGCCGCAGTGCGGACGGCCCGATTGATTACGTCAATGCCACCCTGGGCTTTGCCAATGGGGTGGTGGCAAGCCTCACGGCCAGCAAGATGGCCCATCGCAAGATCCGCAGCCTCAGTGCCCATTGCCGCGGCAGCCTGGTCGAAACTGATTTCCTCAACCGAACGCTCCACATTCATCGACGCGCCCATGAGTCGGTTAGCGCCGACCATGGCGAGCTGGTCTATCGCTCCGACGGGGTGATCGAGGAGGTGAGCACCACCTCGATTGAACCCCTCTATGCCGAGCTGGAGCATTTTTTGCAGTGCGTCCGAGGTGCCGAAAAACCCGCGGTGGGCGGCTTGCAAGCGTCCCGGGCCCTGTTGCTGGCCGATTTGATTGAGCAGTGCGTGGAGCAGCCCAGCTTGAGCATGAGCCTGGAGGCACCGATTTAGGCCGTATCGCTTAGCCAGAAGCCTCACTTGAAGCAACCTCACTTGAAGCAGCCTCGCTTGAAGCAGTTGTCAGTTGCTTGAGTGCTTCAAGTTGCCAGCGGCGGCACGCTGCCGGCGATGCGCGATAGAACCCATCCCAGGCTTCCGCCTTGTGCTGACCGTAGAGCTCGGCGGCAATTTCGGGGTTCTGAATCTGCCAGCCCACCCGGACGGCGTGGCCAATCACCACGTCGAGGGCGAGGTCGTCATCGAAGCGCACGCTGGGGTTGGCTCCGAAAAAGGCCATCAAGGTGACCAGGGTTTCGGTGCAGAGCTGGCGGTATTCGGAGGCCTCGATTTTGCTGAGCAGGTGTTCTACTAGCGCCGCAAAATTGCGCTCTCCCGGGGTTTTTTCACTCAGTAATGGGGCGCTTTCGAGCCGGTTGCGTTTCTCGAGTTTGTCCCCAATCACCAGGCCGCGGCAGTGATGCAGGAGATCCCAAATGCCCGGGTAGAAATCCCGGGGCACCCGGCCAAGGGCGCCGAGCCGCATGCGGTGCTGCAGCCAACAGCCACCTTTGGGTAACTCCTCGAGGGGGTCGGGCACCTGCCACAGCACCCTGCCGCGCAGATGCAGTTGCTCCTTGCGCTTCAGGGAGGCCCTGGCGTGCTCCACGTCGGCCAGCACGGCCCGCAGCCGCCGGCGAATGGCATGGGGTGGCTGGCTGCACAGCGCTTCAAAGGCATCGATGGGAGAGAGATCGTCCTCCGCGGCCAGCTCACTGGTGAGCAGGAGCAGGAGTTGACCAAGCTGCAGCGTGAGGCTGCCACTGAAGAGGGCTGGTTCGTGGCGCGCCAGGCCATCAAGGGCTAGGAGCAGCTCCTGCTGCAGCATCCACTCCCTGCCGTCTTCCCCGCTGAACTGGCGGATCATGGCCGCAATGGCGCCACTGCCCTGGGGGGTGCTGATCAGGGAGTCGTTGGTGTAATTCCTGCCCACCACCACCTGCTTCTGGCGCACCAACAGGTCGGTCAGGGCGTCTTCCAGCTGGGGGTGGACCATTTGCATGGAGCCCGCCACCCGGCGCACCACATCCCAGTTGGCTTCGGCCAGCGCCCGGCGGTACACCTCCTCCAGCAGCTCCTGGAGCCTGACGGCTTGGACGGCATTGGGGCCGTGGAGCTGGGCTTCAACCCCCAGGCGTCGCACCAGCTGTTCCAGCACTTCGCTTTGCTCGTGCAGTGAGGTGCTCCGCCAGAGGCGATCGGCTAAATCGCCAATGCTGATCTCCTGGCGCTCGAGCGCCAGCTCCTCTTCGGCAGAGAGGGGTGGTTGGCTCGTACTGGCGCGTAGGGGCGTTGATGGCGCCGTTGATGCGACCCGTGGGGCGCTTGCCTGGGCTGGCAGGTCAATCCAGCAGGCTTGATCCTTCAGCTCCGCCAAGCTTGCTAACTGCACTGCCACCCTTTCAAGTTGGCCAGTGCTGAGCTGATGTCCAAGCTGAATAAAGGCGTCGGAGTTGGCCTTGAAGGCCCCTTCGGCTACCGGAATGAGCAGCAGTGGGGCCCCGCCACCTCGCCAATGGCGTTGCAGCAGCTTGAGCTCTGCCCCGACGGCATCGATCAATTGCACGGGATCGTCAGCCAAGTAGAACGTGCCCTCTTCCAGCACCGCAGGTAAAAAGGCCATGCATTCGCTGCCGGCGGGACCCTGGTGCCGGTAAAGCCGCGCCGTAGCCATGGTTTCCATGCGTACGGGCGGATGGCCCGAAAGCCCGAGCTTGGCGTTGGCACCCACCTGGGCCATGCGTTGGGCCAGCTTTTTGGAGCTGCTGATGGTGATTGGGTTGCCGCCGTCGTCGGCCAGGGGTAGGCCGGCCTGGTGGAGGGCTTCGGCGATCGAGGCCGTGGCCGGCACCAATGCCACCAGCACCTTTTCGGCTCCCAAGGGATGGGCGAGTCTCCTGCCGAGGGGGTCGAGATCGCCTGGGGTGATCAAGCCCTGCAGCAGCAGATCGGAAAGCCAGGTGAGGCTCTGGGTCCAGAGCAGGGGCACGTTGGGGTTGGCCTGGCGGGGTTGGCTGCCGGGCTGGCGCCGTTCCGCCTGGATGGAGCCCTTGGGAATCAGGTAGAGCTCGGGCAACAGGGCGACACCGTCCACGGTGACGCTCACCGTGGTGAGTTTCTGGCGCCATTGGCGGGCTTCCTCCCAGCGCTCTTCACAGCAGGCGGTGATCAATTCGTAGGCCCAAAACAGGGGCCACTCGCATTCGATGTGCTCAAAGGCCGCTAATTCTTCCCGCTCGTAGTGGAGGCGGGTGTGGTCTTCGACCACGGTCTGGTGACCGTCGCGGCGGAAGCGTTTGTAGCCATAGGCCCCGCCCAGCTCGGACCGAATTTTCTTCCGGGTGCGATCGGCCAGTTGGGGGTCTTCGACGGCCCAGGCGGGATAGCCAATCACCGAGAGGCAGGCGCTATCCACTTCCTTGCTGGCCGATTCCCTTGGCAAGAGCCCGTGCAGGGCTC
>CAIYSK010000416.1 GCA_903928835.1 uncultured cyanobacterium | reverse complement strand
GCCATAGCGACAAGCGTTCAGCTTTGGAAGTTTAGGGGTCAAGGCGAGGCTGGCGGGAGCCAGCCGGGAGCTTGGTTACAGAAGTTGGCGGGAGGGGGCCACCGAGGGCCGGGGCCTAGGGGAACCAGGCTCCCTAACCCACCCAGCGCAACAGGGATCCCCGCTCACCGAGCACAAATCCCTTGCCATCGGCACTGAACAGGATGCGGGTGAAATTGGTGGGCTGCTTGGCGCCCACAGGATCCTTTTGCCAGGTTTTGCCGTTATCGGTGCTGACCAGCAGGGTGCCGCTGCCGCCACCGGTCCAAATGGCGCCCTGGGGATCCCAGGCCATATCGAGATAGCCAAAGCCATTGGTAATCGGCACAACGGCCTTGCCCCAGGTGTCCACATCGCTGGGATCGGCGTTGAAGCGCAACTGGGCGCCACGGGCCAGCATCCAAAGGGAACCATCGGGCTGGAAACCCATCGATTGCAAGCGTTGGCTGCTCATGCGCTGGTGGGGTGTCCAAGCGGCTTCACCGGGGGTCCAGGTGGCAAAGAAATTGCCCAGACCGCTCACACTCACGTACTGGCCATCGGCACCGCGCCGCAAATCACGCACGGCCCCAGCCGCGTCTTCCACCTCCGCCTGCCAGCTATTACCGCCATCGCGGCTGTTGTAAATCGCGCCCACGTTGGTGGCGAGCTCGGCCTGGTTGGGGCCAAGGGCCGTAATCAAGTACGGCTCACCGGGGAGCTTGGTGTCAAGAAACAGGCGACTCCAGTTCTGGCCGCCATCGGTGCTGTGCAGCAACAGACCAGGTTGGCCAGCAATCCAGCCCTCATCGCCCTGGAAGTCGATGCTGAGCAGGCGGAAGTTTTCCTCTTCGGGGAGATCCAGGGCCCGTTCTTCCCAACTGCTGCCCCCATCGTTGGTTTCGAGGATCAGGCGGTTGCTCCCCACCAGAAAGCCATGGTTGGCATCGGTGAAGGCCACATCCAGGGGGTTGGCCTTGGTGGCGATGGGCACCGGTTGCCACGGACTAGCCGAAGCGGCGGGCAGGCCCGTGGTCACGCAACCACCCAGGCCCAGGCCCAGGCCAATCATCATGACAAGGCTGAGCAGCTGGCGAAGAACGGCAGTCATTAGCGCAGGGAATACAACGAAAGGAAGAAGGCGACGGCCAAGGCAAAGCCACCAAAGATCAAGACATTCTTCTGCCCGGGGGTGAGGCGGTTCACACCAAGGCCAAAATTGAGGTTCTCCTCAAAGCCGCTGGGCTTGTTGCGGGGGCCGATGTCCTTGAAGGCGCCCATTTTGCTGCGGCAAACCGGACAGCGAAAACTGGCTGGATCGAGCTCAAGGAAAGGGATGCCAACCTCAATCTTCAGCTTTTTGATCCCCTCTGCCGGGTCGTAGACAAAGCCACAGCTCAGGCACTCAAAGCGGTGGTCGGCCGGATCATCATCGGCAGATTCGGTGGTGGCGCCAGGAGCTGCTTCTGGCGCCAGCTCGAGAGCGGGTACCGAAGTGAGTTCGGGCGAGAGTTCCGGTGAGGGTTCTGAAGCGGCTTGGGCCTCGGCGTCACTCATCCCTATACCCCTGGTTGGTTGGGCGAACTGTATCGACGCCCCAAGGCGAGCTGCAGATGCCAGACTGAACAGGCAGGTTGGCCTGGCCCGAATGTTCGTGCTCTCCGGCTATGACGCCTTTGTCGGCTTTTTGCTGATCGCGGCAGCCGTTCCCGTTCTGGCCCTGGTGGCCAACAAGTTGTTGGCGCCCAAAAGCCGGCAGGGCGAGCGGGAGCTCACCTATGAATCCGGGATGGAGCCCATTGGCGGCGCCTGGATTCAATTCAATATTCGCTACTACATGTTTGCCCTGGTCTTCGTGATCTTCGACGTAGAGACCGTTTTCCTGTATCCATGGGCCGTGGCATTCCATCGCCTGGGCTTGCTGGCTTTTATTGAGGCCTTGATTTTTATTGCCATCCTGGTGGTGGCCCTGGCCTACGCCTGGCGCAAAGGCGCCCTCGAGTGGAGCTGATCTGACTTCGCCATGACCCCAACCCCTGCCTCCCCAAGCCCAGTACCAAGCGTCCAAGCCCTCAGGGATCTGCGGGCCGCTAGCTGCAACCCCGTCGGTGCACCGTCGATCACCTCGGACCTCTCCGAGAACGTGATCCTCACCACCCTCGATGACATCCACAACTGGGCCCGGTTGAGCAGCCTGTGGCCGTTGCTCTACGGAACGGCCTGCTGCTTCATCGAATTTGCGGCCCTGCTCGGCTCCCGCTTCGACTTCGACCGCTTTGGCCTGGTGCCCCGTTCCAGTCCCCGTCAAGCCGACCTGCTGATCACCGCAGGCACCGTCACCATGAAAATGGCCCCAGCTTTGGTCAGGCTCTACGAACAGATGCCCGAACCGAAATACGTGATCGCCATGGGGGCCTGCACCATCACCGGCGGCATGTTTTCCGCCGATTCCACCACCGCCGTTCGCGGGGTAGACAAACTGATCCCTGTCGACATCTACCTGCCTGGCTGCCCGCCGCGGCCTGAAGCGATCTTTGACGCCGTGATCAAGCTGCGCAAAAAGGTGGGCAACGAAGCCCTCGCAGAGCGGGGCAACCTGCAACAAACGCACCGCTACTCCACGGTGAGCCATCAGATGAAGGCGGTGGCCCCCATCGTTGACGGCCAATACCTGGCCTCGGAAACCCAGAAAAAAGCCCTTGCCGCCGCCTCGGGCCTGCCCATGGCAGTCCCCCAGGCCCAAGGGCAGCCCCAGCCGGAGAGCAGCAATGCCTGAAGAGATCAACCCAGCCCAAGAGCTCACCGAAACCCAGCCCGGCCCGGTGAGCCAATGGCTCAAGGGCCAAGGCTTTGACCACGAGGTGCTGGATAACGATCACCTGGGCATCGAGAACCTTGGGGTTGAAGCGGCCTTCCTGCCCTTGCTGGCCACAGCCCTCAAGGCCAACGGCTTCGATTACCTCCAGTGCCAGGGCGGCTACGACGAAGGACCGGGTGGACACCTGGTCAGCTTCTATCATCTGATCAATATGGGGGCGTTGGTGAACTCCCTCTCCAGCTCAGGCGCCCCTCCCGAGGGTGTCAAGGTTGAGGAGGTT
>CAIYSK010000415.1 GCA_903928835.1 uncultured cyanobacterium | reverse complement strand
TAGCGGTGGAATTGCTCGGCCACCCGCCGGCCCACCTGCTGCAGGGTGGTGTGCCGCAGATCCGTGCTGACCTGGGGCAACAGCTGGGGAGCTTCGCCCAATTGCTCGAGGCCAAAGCGCTCCACCCAATCCGGCTGGAAGGGCCACACCTGGTGCTCGCCGGTTTTGCTGGTGGGAAGCACGCGAATCACCCGATCGCCGCCAGGGGCGAGGGCCGAGAGGTCGCAGAAGAACACCTCGTGATTGCGTAGGCCATAGGTGGCCATCAGCCCATAGGCCAGGCGCCAGGCGGGGTTGGGCACCCGTTCGATCCCTTCAACAATTTGGCTATCGCTGGGCAGGCGACGGAATTGGGCGGCATGCAAGCCGTAACCAGCCGCCCGTTCCGACCAATTCTCTGGAAGGGCAATGGCGCGATGGCGGGCCAGGGCAGCGAGGGCGGTGCCGCATTGCTGCCGGCTGCGGCTGGTGGGCTCGTAGCTCTCCAGAACCTCCTCAAACAATCTGCGATCGAGGGGCAGGCCCGATTCCCCTGCCAGGGCCGCCATGCGGCGCAGGTAGGGGCGATAGGCACTGGTCCAGGTGGTTTTTGCCCCTGAGGGATTGCGGCGCCGGCGGGGATCCCTGAAAAAGGCCGCCTCAAAATCCTTCATTACAAGTTCGAACCCATCCGGTTCCTGGCAGCGGGGGCCGTTGGTTTCGAGCAGCTGCTTGGCGACGGACTTGCCCTGGCTGGCCCAGAACGACCAATCAAATCGCTGGTGTTGGAGCTGGCGAAGAACGTCCTTGAGTTGGGCTTTGGCCTGCTCCAGTCCTTCGCTTGTGGCCGGTAAACCCAAGCTGATCCGCTGAACGGGGTGCGCAGCTCGGCCCTGCCGACACGGCAGTGGGCCCCGCAGGCCCAGCCGTTCGCCCCGTTTCTCGAACCGCAGGCCAATGCCAGCCGCACCTAGAAGAGCGTTTTGCTCGGCAAGGGCAGCCTCGATCAGCGTGTTCTCGAGCGGGGTGCTTGCTATCAGCTGGCTCACCTTCCGGCCCGCTCCAATCCCGGCCAGACCTTATCGATGGCCCCGCCATTGCGCTAGGGCTGGGCCGGCAGCGTTACGCTCTCAACCACTGCGCCATTTGGAACCTGGCATGGCCAAAGTTGGCGTGCTGCTACTGAACCTCGGGGGACCCGAGCGGATCCAGGACGTGGGTCCGTTCCTCTACAACCTGTTTTCCGACCCGGAAATCATCCGGCTACCCAACCCGGCCCTGCAGAAACCCTTGGCCTGGTTGATCAGCACCCTGCGGAGCGGCAAGTCCAAGGATGCCTATCGCTCGATCGGCGGGGGCTCCCCCCTGCGGCGGATTACGGAACAACAGGCCCGCGAACTGCAAAGCGAACTGCGTAGTCGGGGCGTGGATGCCACCAGTTATGTGGCCATGCGCTACTGGCATCCCTTTACGGAATCCGCCGTCGCAGACATCAAGGCCGACGATGTTGAAGAGGTGGTGGTCTTACCCCTCTATCCCCACTTCTCGATCAGCACCAGTGGTTCCAGCTTCCGAGAGCTGAAACGCCTGCGCCAGGCCGATCCCAAGTTTTCGCGGCTCCCCATCCGCTGCATCCGCAGCTACTACGACGACCCTGGCTACATCAATGCCATGGCGGGGTTGATCGCCGACCAAATTCGCGGTTGTGAAGAGCCCGGATCGGCCCACATTTTCTTCAGTGCCCACGGCGTACCGAAGAGCTATGTGGAGGAGGCTGGCGATCCCTACCAGCGAGAAATCCAGGCCTGCAGTGAGTTGATCATGCAACGCCTGGGGGAACTGCTTGGCCACGCCAATCCCTCAACCCTGGCCTACCAAAGCCGCGTTGGGCCGGTCGAGTGGCTCAAGCCCTATACCGAAGAGGCCCTGGCGGAGCTGGGCGGTGAGGGAGTGAAGGAATTGGTTGTGGTGCCGATCAGTTTTGTGAGCGAGCACATCGAAACCCTCGAGGAAATCGATATTGAATACCGCGAGCTGGCCCATGAAGCTGGAATCACCCATTTCCGGCGAGTGCCAGCCCTGGATATCAATCCAGCCTTTATCTCCGGCCTCGCCGATCTGGTGCAACGGGCGATGGCTGGCCCTGAGGTCAACCTGGACCAGGCTGCCGAGCTGCCCACCAAGGTGAAGCTCTATCCCCAGGACAAATGGGCTTGGGGCTGGAACAACAGCTCCGAAGTGTGGAACGGCCGTTTGGCGATGGTGGGTTTCTCGGCTTTCCTGCTGGAGCTCATCAGCGGGCGAGGTCCGCTCCATGCCCTCGGGCTCCTCTAGGTCCCTCGGTCAGCGAATCGTCGCGGTGTTGGCGGCGATGTTGGCTTCAGGTATAGCTGCCTCTGGCTTCGCCCAGCCCGCTAGCCAGGCAAGGCGAGTCCAATCTCCCTGGCGCCTAGGGGTTTTCCCAGTCACGGTCTTTTCTGGTTACACCAGCTCCTTCGGCGGTCGCACTGGCCCGTGGGGCGCGCTCGAGCCCCATTACGGCCTCGATATTGCGGCCCCCCTCGGTTCACCCATCCGCAATTGGTGGGGCGGCACCGTGAAAGAGGTGATCGATGACGGTCGCTGCGGGGTGGGGCTGGTCATCCAATCGGGCCCCTACGAGCACATCTATTGCCATCTGCTTGGCAGTAGTGCCGATGGGGTGTACCGGTGCGCTGAGCTTCAGCTCAAGCCAGGCCAACGGGTGCGGACGGGCCAGCTGATTGCCCGGGTGGGGATGAGTGGCCGCACCACCGGTCCCCACCTGCATTGGGGGATGCGCTACGGCGGCCAATGGCTGGATCCGGTCGTGATCCTGCGGGCCATGGCGTCTAGCCGCAGGGCAGTGGCGTCTAGCCGCAGGCCCTAGCTCCAAAAGCCTCTCCAGCACCTAGGGTTGCTGTCGTTAGAGAATGGCCAGATTGCTTGGCCCGCAGCAGCCGTGACGCTTACGCCCATCACTCCTGCGGCCCAGTCCGCCCCAGAAACCTTCGGTAGCGCTGCCCCCATGCGGGTTAAGGGGGGCTACGCCCTGATGGATGCCCTGCGGTTGCATGGGGTGAAGCACATCTTTGGCTATCCCGGTGGCGCGATCCTCCCCATCTACGACGAGCTCCACAAGGCTGAATCCCGGGGCTGGTTGAAGCACATCCTGGTGCGGCACGAGCAGGGCGGCACCCATGCGGCCGATGCCTATGCCCGGGCCACGGGCCAGGTGGGGGTGTGTTTCGGAACCTCCGGCCCTGGAGCCACCAATTTGGTGACGGGTATCGCCACGGCCCAGATGGATTCGGTGCCGATGGTGGTGATCACCGGTCAGGTGCCCCGGGCCTCGATTGGGACCGATGCCTTCCAGGAAACTGATATTTTTGGCATCACCTTGCCAATCGTGAAGCACTCTTGGGTGGTGCGTGATCCTGCCGACATCGGTCGGATCGTGGCTGAAGCGTTTTTGATTGCCGCCAGCGGCCGGCCGGGTCCGGTGTTAATCGATGTGCCCAAGGACGTGGGCGCCGAAGAATTCAGCTATGTGCCTGTTGCTCCGGGGACGGCAATTCCCGCTGGCTTCAAGCTGCCGCCAGCTCCCCAGCCCAGCGCGATTGCGGCGGCCCTGGGGCTGATTGGCCAGGCCCGCCGTCCCTTGCTTTATGTGGGTGGCGGTGCCATCAGCAGTGGCGCCCACCCGGAAGTGGCCCAGTTGGCGGAACGCTTCCGCTTGCCTGTCACCACCACCTTGATGGGCAAGGGTGCCTTCGATGAGAAGCAACCCCTCGCCTTGGGGATGCTTGGCATGCACGGCACGGCCTATGCCAACTTCGCTGTGACCGAATGCGATCTTTTGATTGCTGTGGGTGCCCGCTTTGACGACCGGGTCACTGGCCGGCTGGATGGCTTTGCCCCCCGGGCCCAGGTGATCCACATCGACATTGATGCGGCGGAAATGGGTAAGACCCGGCTGCCCGATGTCCCGGTGGTAGCTGATGTGAAGGCTTCCCTATCGGCCCTTCTGGCCGCCTCCAGCGGGCAAAGCTCCGAAGGGCGCACGGAAGCCTGGCTCGAGCGGATCGACACCTGGAAGCGTTACTACCCCCTGGTGGTGCCGGCCCCTGAAGGGGACATTGCCCCCCAGGAGGTGGTTGTGGCCCTGCAGGAACTTGCACCCAACGCCTTCTACACGACCGATGTGGGCCAGCATCAAATGTGGGCTGCCCAGTTCTTGCACAACGGCCCGAGGCGGTGGATTAGCAGTGCAGGCCTGGGCACCATGGGCTTTGGCATGCCAGCGGCCATGGGGGCCCAAACGGCCTTCCCCGACGAGCAGGTGATTTGCGTGGCGGGCGACGCCAGCATCCTGATGAACATCCAGGAGCTGGGCACCCTCAGCCAGTACAACCTGCCTGTGAAGGTGGTGGTGCTCAACAACGGCTGGCAGGGCATGGTGCGCCAGTGGCAGGAAAGCTTCTAC
>CAIYSK010000414.1 GCA_903928835.1 uncultured cyanobacterium | reverse complement strand
GGTGGACTTTCTGTTCAGCTTCCTCTACTTGGCGGTCCTACTCACCCTGAGCATCCCGTTGACCCTGGCCACCTTGGCGACGGTGCCGTTAATGCTGATTTTGGCGATTGTTAGCAACCCGGTGGTGCGCGGCCAGATCAACCGCAGTATGGGGGAGGCGGTGAAAACCTATTCCTATCTCAACGAATCGATCACCGGGATTCAGACGATTAAATCCCAAAACGCCGAGCTCAAAACCCGCTGGGAATTCCAGAACCGCTACTCCAGGTTTATCGGCGAGGACTTCAAGCTCAAGGTGACCCGGGAGGCCCTCGGCAATCTCGCCGGGTTTATCCAAGACCTCAACAGCCTGGTCGTGGTTGGGGTTGGCATCTTCCTGGTGATGCGCAACCAAATTTCCCTCGGCGGTTTTATCGCCTTCCGCATCCTCAGTGGCTACATCACAGGCCCCCTGGTGAAGATGGTGCAGACCTGGCAGCAATTCCAGCAATCCACCGCCTCCCTGCGGATGGTGGCCGACGTGGTGGACCGGCCAACGGAGCAAAGCCAGGCCGAATCCCAGAATATTCCGATGCCACCGATGGTAGGTCGGGTTCAGTTTGTCGACGTGGTGTTCAGCTATAGCGAAGATCAGGAGCCGATTCTGAATGGTGTCAACCTTGAAGTGCCAACGGGATCGTTTGTGGGCTTGGTTGGTGGCTCCGGTAGCGGCAAGAGCACCCTGTTGAAGTTGTTGCCACGCTTCTACAGGGCTAATGCGGGGCGGGTGCTCGTCGATGGGCTTGATATCAACAAAGTTGAGTTGTATTCCCTGCGCCGCCAGATCGGTGTGGTGCCCCAGGACACCGTGCTGTTCGACGGCACCATTCGCGACAACCTGCTGCTGGTCAAGCCCGATGCCAGCGCCGCCGAACTGATCGGGGCAGCTCGGATTGCCTGTGCCCATGACTTCATCATGGGCTTGCCCAAGGGCTACAACTCCGACGTGGGCGAGCGGGGGGCAGGCCTCTCGGGCGGCCAGCGGCAGCGGCTGGCCCTGGCCCGGGCGGTGTTGCAGAACCCGCGGATGCTGATCCTCGATGAGGCCACCAGTGCCCTCGATGCCCGCACCGAAAGGCAGGTGTGCCTCAACCTCCTGGAGGCCTTCCGGGGGCGCACCGTGTTCTTCATCACCCACCGGCTGACCACGGTCCAGCCGGCGGACATGATCGTTTTGATGGACCGGGGGGCCGTGATGGAGGCCGGAACCCACCAGGTGTTGATGGCCCGCATGGGCTGGTACTACGCCCTGTACCAGAGCCAACAGCATGAGCAGGGTCTCTGACATGGCTTCCCCGTCGCCCAAGCAACCGGCCCAGTCGCCCCCACCCAAGCCCCCGGTGGACCTGGTGGGAGGTGGCGCAAGCAAGCCTGTCAGCCCAGGCTTTAGCCCTCCTGGCAGCCCAGGGCCCCAGCCCAGCGACAGTTGGAAGTTCAACCAGCCCGTGCTGTTACGCAAGAGCCTGCGGGCTTCCACGGTGATTGTGTGGAGCTTTGTGGGCGGTACGGCCCTGTTGTTGGTGTGGAGTTTGGTGGCCCCCCTCGGAGAGACCGTGGCCGTGCAGGGCAAGTTGCAGCCAGGCAGCAAGGTGAAGCTGGTGGAGGCCCCCGTGGGCGGGGTGATCGCCGAAATCCTTGTGCGGGAGGGCGAAGCTGTCACGAAGGGGCAGCTGCTCGTTCGTTTCGACCTGCGCGAAGCCCGCAGCAAGTTGACCGTTGCCGAGGCGGTGCGCAGTCGCTTGCTGAGCGAAAACAAGATTTTTGCCGCTGCCCTCGGCGATCGACCGGCCAGCAGCCTCACGCGCAACCAGAACCTGGAGTTGCGGAACCAAATCGCCGACCTCACCAGCCGCCAGCAAGCCGCCAGGCAGGAGCTCCTGCAAAGCAAACAACGGCTCGCTGGCTTGGAGCAGTCTTGGCGGTCTTCCGACGACATCGCCAACCGCTACCAGGCCCTTTCCCGTAAAGGGGCGGTGAGCGCCGTCCAGGAATTGCAGACCCGGGATACGGCTAACCAACTGCTGTCGCGGCTGCTGGAGGAACGCCGCGCCCTGGCCAAGTTCCAGGCCAATTTGATTCAAGTCAAGGCCGGCCCCGAAGCCGACTTCCGGGGGCGGATAGAGACGAACCTGCGCCAGGTCAGCGACCTGGACGGCCAGATCCGCCAAGAGAAGCAGCAGATTCAGTTTGGCCAGTTGGTGGCCCCCACAAGTGGGGTGGTCTTCGATCTTCGGGTCAATCCCACCAGCGTGGTGGCAGCCAGTACGGCAGTGATGACTGTGGTGCCCCAGGACTCCCTCGAGGCACGGGTTTTGGTGCCGAGCAAGGTGATCGGCTTTGTGCTTCCGGGGCAGAAGGCCGATATCTCCCTCGACACCTATCCGGCCAACGATTACGGCCGGGTGCCGGCCTGGGTGACGCGGATTGGCTCCGATGCCCTCACCCCTGAAGAAATGAAAAGCACCCTGGGCACCGATGCCAGCGGCTTGTTTTTTCCGGT
>CAIYSK010000413.1 GCA_903928835.1 uncultured cyanobacterium | reverse complement strand
TGGGCATTGGTGAGCACCAACCCCTTTGCCGCGTCAATCACCACCCCCGAGCCTTGCCCCCGCTCGCGCATGCTGCCGGCCGGATCGCCAAGGAGATCCCGCAGGAACGGATCCAACATGACGGGATCAAACGGCTGGCGGGCCACATCCCGTTCGGTGTCGATGCGCACCACCGCAGGCGCCACAGCCCTGGCGGCATCGGCCACAAAGCTATGGGAATCAGCCCACGCCATAGGGGCTCCCAGGAGGGAGAAAAGCCCAAAAAGCAGGGCAGAAACAAGCGACAACCAGGTCAAGGCGCTTTGGCTGACAGCCGAACAAGCAATCAATGCAGGCTAGGGGGACTGCCCCGGCCGTCGGGACGGTTGCCATCACCCCCTGAAACCCGCCTAAGTTGCTCGCCATTCCGTGAGGACGCCATGCCCGCAATCCCCCCCGGCAGCCGCCAACGTTGCAGCCTCTGCCAAGTGGAAATCCAGGGCATGGTGGGGGGCAACGACCTGGTGCATTTCAGCCAAGGGGCACCGGGAACCCGCGCCAAGCTTTGGGCCCGGGTTTGCCAATACCTGCGCAGCGATGGGCAAAAGGGACAGTGCCTCAACCAGGACGCCACCCTGCGGGGCACCGTGCAGCCCAACGATTACTTCGCCGAAGCCCCCGTGATCGAACTGCCCCCCATGCCCGGGTCGAGCGAGCCAACCGCAGACTGAACTCGCCAGCAGCCATCCCTTATGGTGAGGGTGTGCCCGGCGGGCATTCCCTTTGATTCAGTCGGTTGGGGTTTGCTCCCCACAGACCAGAACCAAGGGCAGTTTTCCAAAACTGCAGCAGCCGGCGGGCTTCACCGCCCTGCCTGCACCAGCAGTTTTGCCCGATCCCCTCAACTCCGAACTCGAACGGCTTGCCCAATGCGCAGCCGCCCAGGTCGGCTTTGCGGTCGTTGGGGTTCAAGTGCTGAGCCATCGCATCCCGATGACGGTTCAGATCTTGGTGCAACGCACCGATGGCAGCGACATCAGTCTCGATGAATGTGCCTCCTTGAGCGCACCCCTCGGCGAGGCGATGGATGCGGCCGGACTGCTCGCTGACGCCTATGTTCTGGAAGTCAGCAGCCCTGGTGTCAGCGACGAGCTGCAGGACGACCGGGATTTCCGCAGTTTTCGCGGCTTTCCGATCGAAGTGCAATTCCGCGATGCCAAAGGCGAAACCGTCTGCAGCGAAGGGCTTTTGCTCGAACGCGACGACACTTCGGTGCACCTCAACCTGCGAGGCCGCACCAAGCGCATCCCACGCTCTGACTTGATCAGCGTGCGGCTGGTGACTCCCACCGAGTGACCAGCCTTTCAAACCTGTCTCGCCTCCTGACCATTTCCCTCCCCTGATCCATGGCTCTGGTTCTTCTCCCCGGTCTGAACAACCTGATCGAGGACATCAGCGAAGAAAAGAAATTGCCTCCTGCCGTGGTGGAGGCCGCCCTGCGCGAGGCCCTGCTCAAGGGCTACGAGCGCTACCGGCGCACCCTTTACCTGGGCATCAGCGAAGACCCCTTTGAGGAGGACTACTTCTCCAACTTCGACGTGGGCCTCGATCTCGAGGAGGAGGGCTACCGGGTCCTGGCTTCAAAAATCATCGTTGAAGAGATCGAAAGCGAAGACC
>CAIYSK010000412.1 GCA_903928835.1 uncultured cyanobacterium | reverse complement strand
TGGTGACCCCTGCTGAAGCGTGAAGTCTCGGGGCCTTAACCCTTAAGGCAGCAACGCCACCGGAGCCTGCTCAAGCCTCGGGATCAAACGAAAGCGAAGCCGAATTGACGCAGTAACGCAGGCCCGACGGTTGGGGCCCGTCGTTGAACACATGGCCAAGATGGGCATCGCAACTGGCGCACTTGATTTCAGTGCGCACCATGCCGTGGCTGCGGTCGGTAATGGTGGTAATGGCACCGGGATTGGCCCCTTCCCAGAAGCTGGGCCAGCCGGAGCCCGATTCAAACTTGGTACCGGAGCTGAACAGCTCGGTGCCGCAGCAAACGCAGTTGTAGGTGCCCTTGGCCTTGTTATCCCAATAAATGCCGGTGAAGGCCCGCTCGGTGCCGCCCTGGCGGGCCACCTGGAACTGCTCGGGGGTCAGCCGCTCGCGCCAGTCTTGCTCCGTGAGGGGCTGCTCCTGGCCGTTGAGGGCGGCGGGACTGGTGGAATCGCTCATCGAGACCCTGGAGATTGCTTGCCTAGCAAAAGGTTAATCAGCCCGTTGGGGAGCTGGCGCGGCCGGCAGGGCTCCAGCACTAGGCCCAGGCTCGGGGCCAGGGGCAGGCTCGGATCCAAGGCCAGAGCCAGGGCCAGAACCAGCGGCCGGCAGCAGTTGGCGCACCAGGGCCGCCAGGGCCGCCACGGCCCCCGGCTGGCCCCGCAGGCTGCGCAGGTCTTCGCGCATTCCCTCTAGGCGCTGGGGCTGGTCCAGCCAGTCGGCTGCCTCCTGGGCAATGGCCGCCGGGGTGAGGCTGCCGACCCGCTCCGGCACCACCATGCGGCCCGCCGAGATGTTGGGCCAGGCCAAAAAGCCGTGGTTGCGCATCCGCCAGGCGGTCAGGGCCGCCCCCAGCAACCAGCGCAGCAGGGGCAGGCGGGCCAGGATGCCGATCCCCCCATCCCAGGCCTGCATCACCTGCAGGTGCTGGGTGGGCACCAGCACGATCATGGGCACACCCAGGGCGCCGAGCTCGGCGGTGTTGGCCCCCACCGTGGTCAGGGCCAGGGCGCACTGGCTCAGGGCCCCATGGGCCGGGTGGGTCTCCAGCAGCAGGATCTCGCTGCCGGCGGGGGTGCGCAGGCGCAGGCCGTGGGCATCGTCGAGCAGCTCGGGTTCACCACAGCTGTAGGAGCCAAACAGGGGATTGGCGGGGCTGGCATAGGCGAGCAGCTCGGCCACGGTGGTGGTCGGTGCCACGGGCAGCAGGAAGCGAACCTGGGGCCGCAGCCGCACCAGCCGATCGGCGGTCTCCAACAGAAAGGGCATGCCCACCTGCAGCTTGGCCCGCTTCGAGCCGGGCATCAGGGCCACCCACTCGCCCGCCGGCAGGGGCGTTTCCTGGCGGGCCGATTCGGAGAGGTCGGCCATCAGGTCGCCCACCACCGTGACCCGGTCGCGCCAGCGCCTGGGCAGGGCCCCTAGGGCCGTGGGCCCCATCGCCGCAATCGCATCGTTCCAGCGGGGCCAGCGGGCCACCCACTCGGCATAGGTGAGATGGCGATAGCCCAGGCGCGCCGAGAGCAGCACGGTCCAGAACTGGTCGCCGCCGAGGAACACCACCACCCCCTGGCGCGGCCAGAAGCCATAGCGCCGCGGCCAGAGCAACAGCCGCCAAAAGGAGCGGGCCGGCAGGATCCGGTTAAACAGGCCCATCCCTGCCGCCACCTGGTGTTCGCGGCCAGTGGCATTGGGGCAGGGCACCAAGACCAGATCCAGGGCACGATCGGCGTCTGGGTCAAGGGGCCGCAGGGCCAGCTCCCGGTGCAGGCGCAGGGCCAGGGGCCGCACCCAGGTGCTGAGTTCGCCAGGGCCGTTGCAAACCAGCACGACTGCGCCAGCGGCGCGTGAACTGGGCCGGAAACCAGGGGGTTGAACCGGGGCTAACTGGCTCAAACCTGGTTCTGGGAAAAGAATGCGGATGGCGAGACTTGAACTCGCAAGACCGAAGTCACACGCCCCTCAAACGTGCGTGTCTACCAATTCCACCACATCCGCGTGGCTGGATCAGGGCTGAAGCCCCGCCAGCCAGCAATATACCCATCGACCTCCCCATGCCAGGGCGGGGGGTCCGGTGAGCACTGATACAGTCCGCAACGGCCTGCGTCGCCGGATTGCGCCGGACTGCCACGGAATGTCCATCGGCAAGCTGCTGATCGCCAACCGGGGCGAAATCGCCCTGCGCATCCTGCGCACCTGCCGCGAGCTGGGGATCCCCACCGTGGCCGTTTACAGCACGGTGGATCGCAACGCCCTGCATGTGCAACTGGCCGATGAGGCCGTCTGCGTGGGCGAAGCCCCCAGCAGCAAGAGCTACCTCAACATCCCCAACATCATTGCCGCCGCCACCTCCCGCGGCGCCGATGCGATCCACCCGGGCTACGGCTTCCTGGCCGAAAACGACCGTTTCGCCGAGATTTGCGCCGCCCACGGCATCACCTTTGTGGGGCCCTCGCCAGAGGCGATCCGGGCCATGGGCGATAAGTCAACGGCCAAGGCCACGATGCAGCGGGTCGGGGTGCCCACCATTCCCGGCAGCGAGGGCCTGCTCGAAAACCCTGCCGAAGCCGCCAGCCTGGCCGAGACCATGGGCTATCCGGTGATGATCACAGCCACCGCCGGCGGCGGCGGCCGGGGCATGCGCCTGGTGCCCAGCGCCGACCAGCTCGACAACCTGTTCAAGGCGGCCCAGGGGGAAGCGGAAGCGGCCTTCGGCAACCCGGGCCTCTACATGGAGAAATT
>CAIYSK010000411.1 GCA_903928835.1 uncultured cyanobacterium | reverse complement strand
GGCATGGGCGGCGGCGACTTCGACTATTGATCTCGGGACTTCGACTGTTGATTTCAAGAGAGATCCCGGTCGGAGTTTGATCCTTCAGATCCCAGCTCCAGCGCCCCTTCGGGGGCGCTTTTTTATGGCTTGGTGCCGCCAGGTTTTCTGTATCAAAAGAAACCGAAAAACCACTTTTCGTAGCAATGGCTACCAATTGTGGCCCTAGTCGCTGGGCACCGTGCCCCGATCTGCGTAGCTGCTGTGCCCCCAGTTCTGATCCAGGCCTTGCCAGTGGCCGTACTTGCGGAGAGCGCCTCCCCCGCGGCCCAGGCTCTTCAGAGCGCTAACAACGGCTTTGTGCTGCTCTGTGCGGCCCTGGTGCTGATGATGACGCCTGCCTTGGCCCTCTTTTATGCGGGCTTTGTGCGCAGCCGCAACGTGCTCAACACGATGGTGATGAGCTTTGCTGCCATGGCCCTGGTGAGTGTGCTCTGGGTGCTGTTTGGCTACAGCTTGGCGTTCTCGGAGGGCAGCGGTCCCCTGGCGCCGTTCATTGGGGGGGTCCAATGGGCTGGTCTCAGCAATTGGTCGGCGTCCTATGGCGATGGCCAGCTCAGTCATGGCGCTGTGGCCCTGTTTCAGCTCACCTTCGCGGTTATCACACCAGCTCTGATCTCCGGGGCCGTGGTGGAGAGAATGCACTTCCGGGCCTGGATTGTCTTTGTGGTGCTCTGGAGCACCTTCATCTACCTGCCCTTGGCCCACATGGTGTGGGGGCCGGGGGGCTTCCTTGGCGTTGACGGGCTTGGCGCCTTGGACTTCGCTGGTGGACTGGTGGTGGAGATGGCCTCAGGGGTCGGCGCTGCTGTGGCGGCCGGGGTCATTGGCCGTCGCCGCAGCTATCCGGGCAATGGTTCACCGCCCCACAACGTTCCGTTCATTCTGATGGGCGCGGGCCTGCTGTGGTTTGGCTGGTTTGGCTTCAATGGCGGCAGTGCCCTGATCGCTGGCAATTTGGCCTCCCTGGCCTGCCTCACCACCAATACGGCCGGTGCGGCCGCTGCGGTGGGCTGGATGGTGATCGAAACCCTTCAGCGGGGCAAGCCCACGGCGGTGGGTGTGGCCACCGGCGCGGTTGCTGGCCTCGTGGCGATCACCCCCGCCGCTGGTTTTGTGAGTCCTTTGGGGTCTCTGTTGATCGGCTTTTTCGCAGCGGCAATCTGCAGTTATGCCCTCCAGCTCAAAAACCGCAGTGGCCTCGATGACAGCCTGGATGTGCTGCCCGTGCATGGGGTTGCTGGCTTTGTGGGGATTGTGCTGACGGGCGTTCTTGCCCTGAAAGTTGTGAATCCTGCCGGGGCCAATGGTCTATTGGCGGGTAATCCTGGCCTGCTGCTGATCCAGCTCAAGGCGGCAGGTTTTACGGCGCTTTGGGTGGGCGTGGGCACCTATGCGGTACTCAAGTTGATTGGCAGCGTGATGCCCCTCAGGGTGAACGACCTCGAGGAACGCCAAGGGCTCGATATCCAGGCCCACGGCGAGGAGGCCTACAACACGGAATTCACCGGCTAACCGGGTGGGGCGCTCTTTGTGCTGGGACTGGCTGTCTTACTGGGGATGAAATTCAGGGCGATGCCGTTGTTGCAGTAGCGCTTGCCGGTGGGCTTGGGGCCGTCATCGAACACATGGCCTTGATGCCCCCCACAACGACGGCAGTGATACTCGCTGCGCGGCACGATCAGTTTGAAATCCAGCTTGGTGACGATGCCCTTGGGCAGCGGTTCCCAAAAGCTGGGCCAGCCGGTGCCGCTGTCGTATTTGGCCTTGGAACTGAACAGGGGCAGCTTGCAGCCTGCACAGACAAAGGTGCCGGCCCGTTTTTCGTTGTTGAGGGGACTGCTGAAGGGCCGTTCGGTGCCCTCCTCCCGCAAGACCGCAAAGGCGCCAGGGCTGAGCCTTTGTTTCCACTCGGCTTTGCTCAGCTCCCAGGCCGGATCACCGGCTTTGGAGGCGGCCAGGGCAGCCTTGGCACCGCCCAAAAGCACTGCAAATCCCGATCCCAAACTGGCCAACAGGTTGCGACGGTTCATCGCCTTACTTCAGCCAGCCAGCGCTTAGCACCACGGCCAGGCCTAAAAAGATGGCGAGCAGGGTCCAGCTAATCCGGTTGAGGGTGTCCTCCGCACTGCGGGCGCTGGTAAACATCGAGCCACCGCTGGAGGCAAGCCCTCCCATGCCATCGCCCTTGGGGCTGTGGAGCAGCACGCTCACGATCAGCAGCACGCCGCTGCCAATCCATACCCAAGACAAAATCGACGTGATCATGGATTCAGGCTAGACGCCCAGGGTCTGGGCAACGCGGTTGGGCTCACTCATGCTGCCCAGGGGAGCCACCAAGGACAGGCCACTCATGCTGGCCGGTTTTGGTAGTTCGAGGATGTCCAACAGGGTGGGGGCAATGTCGGCTAGGCCGCCGCCAGCTCGGAGGTGAACATCGGTGCCATGGCCCGGCAGCTTGCGTTTCTCCCCTTCCACCAGGATGACGGGAACCGGATTGGTGGTGTGGGCGGTCCAGGGGCGACCATCTGGGCCTTCCATCACTTCGGCATTGCCATGGTCGGCGGTAATCACAAGGGTGCCGCCGATGCGGTTAGTCGCCTCCATCAGCCGGCCCACGCAGGTGTCCACGGTGGTGACGGCTTCGGTGGTGGCTTGCATCTGGCCGGTGTGCCCCACCATGTCCGGGTTGGCGTAGTTGATCACCACCAGGGAATAGATGCCCTTCTGGATGGCGGCGATGCAGCTATCGGTGAGCTGTTCGGCCGACATGGCGGGGGATTGGTCGTAGGTGGCAACCCGTGGCGATGGCACCAGGTGGCGGTCTTCTCCGGGGAAGGCCTGCTCGATGCCCCCATTCATGAAGTAGGTGACATGGGGATATTTCTCGGTTTCAGCGGTGCGGAATTGGCGCAACCCTGCCTCGGACACCACTTGGCCGAGCAGCCCATCCAGGGATTCGGGCGGGAAGGCCACGGCGACGGGGAGGCCCTTCTCGTATTGGGTGAACGTGACCACATCCAGATCGGTGATCAGGCTGCGCTCAAAGTTGTCGAAGGTGGGCAGCACCAAGGCGCGAATCAGCTGCCGCACCCGATCCGGACGGAAGTTGAAGCAGACCAGCCCGTCGCCGGATTCGATCAGATCGTCCGATAGGCGCACCGGTTCGAGGAATTCGTCGCCCACGTTGTTGGCGTAGGACGCCTCAATGGCCTCCACCGGGCCCAGGTCACTGAGGGGGCTGGATTGGCTCAGCAGCCGATAGGTCTTCTCCGTGCGCTCCCAGCGGTTGTCGCGGTCCATGGCCCAATAGCGGCCACAGAGCGTGGCGATGCGCCCCACACCAGCCGCTTGGATTTGCTCCAGCACCTGGGCCACAAAGCCAGGGGCACTGCTGGGAGCCGTATCGCGGCCGTCGGTAACCACGTGGATGCAGACATCCTGGAGGCCCCGAGCGGCGGCCCAGCGCAGCAGGCCGCCCAGGTGGTTGATGTGGCTGTGCACCCCGCCATCGGAGCAGAGACCAATCAGGTGCAGGGTTTGGCCGTTGGCGAGCAACTTGTCGGCCAGGGCGTTGAGCGCTGGATTGGCGGCAATGCTGCCGTCCTTGACGGCCTGGCTAATCCGCACCAGTTCCTGGCGAATAATTCGGCCCGATCCAATGGTGAGATGGCCAACCTCAGAATTGCCCATTTGGCCATCTGGCAGGCCAACGGCCCCCCCACTGGCTTCGATCAGGGTGTGGGGGTAGGCATGCCAAAGGGCATCCATCACCGGGGTTGCCGCGGCACGGATGGCGTTATGGGCATCCTCGTGGCTGTAGCCCCAGCCATCGAGGATGGCGAGAACAACAGGTGCAATCAAAGACCGCTCCCGCAACCCTGAGTCGCGCAGTGAAGAAGCGCTCACTGAAGAATCAAGGGGGTTAGGCCTGCTGGAGTGCTGCTGGGAGGGAATTGCTGTCACCCGACTCACCTAGCGGTGTTGCATGTCGTGGGCATTCAGGAAGAGGTATGGATGCAACGCTTCAGGTTTGCACTGCCTTCGACTCCAACCTACAGCCCCAATCCGTTGGCGAATTTCCCTGATCCCAGCTGCGTCAGGCTTTGGCAACAAAGAAAACCGCTGATTGACTTCATAGCATTGGCGTTGCTGGTGCCAGCTCCATGAATCGGCTCGAATTGCTCTCGGCCCAGGACCTCTCCCGCACTTTGGACCGCCTGGCCTCCCAGGTGCTCGAGAGCGTCGCCGATACCCACCGGTTGCTGTTGCTGGGGATCCCCACCCGCGGGGTGGCTTTGGCTGAAGTTTTGGCGGCCCGCTTGGGGGTGATCTGCGGCCATGCCATCAATCACGGCAGCCTCGACCCCACCTTCCACCGCGATGATTTGGAGCGAATTGGTACCCGGTTGGCCCAGCCCACGGACCTGCCCGTGCGCCTGGAGGGACGGCAGGTGGTGCTGGTGGATGACGTGATTTTTACCGGCCGTACGGTGCGGGCTGCCCTCGAGGCCCTGCAGGCCTGGGGCCGTCCAGAACGGGTGAGTCTGCTGGCCATGGTGGATCGGGGCCATCGGGAATTGCCGATCCAGCCAGATTTTTGCGGCAGGGTGGTGCCTACGAGTCGCCAAGAAACCATCCAGCTTGCGCTGCTGGGGATCGATGGGGAGGAAGGGGTGTTCCTGTTGCGCCCCTAGGCCGCTTCGATTTCGTCGGCGCGGAAATGGGCCTTGAATTTGCCAAACGCCACCACCACCGGGAGGTTGGGGCTAATGACCCGACCTTTCCAGTCGTTCAGCACGGTGACCACTTCCCCTTGCTGGCCATTGAGATCAAAGGCCACACCACGGTGCTGGGGATGGTGGTAGACGACCACGCTTTGGCAGACCTTGACCTGATCACCTGGCTGCATGGTCCCGGAACTTTCTCGCGGGTCCAATCTTGTCACGGGCGCTGGCAGGCCGTTTCGGGGCCCGCTTCGATCACCTTGCCGCCCAGGGATTTGCAGGCGGCTGTGAAGGCTGCCCATTCATCGAGGCCCTTGGCGATTTGGGCTTGAACCCTGGCATCCAGTTCGGCCGCAGGCACCGTATGGGGCAAGGCGCCATGGCCGTCATGCTCGCGGTCGTTGCCGGCCAAGGCATTGATCCCGGCCTGCACCTTGGCCTTTAGGGCCCGGCTCTCGCCCTTCCACCAGGGATGGTCGAGCCTGGTCAGGGCGTCGAGGGCCTCCCACCAGCGCTTTTGGGCCACCAGTTTTTGGCTTCGCTCCATCAGGAGCCGGTTGCGGTTCCAGATCTCCTTATAGGAATCCCCCGTGGCGTTACCGGCACTGTTGTGGTCATCGCCAATCGGCGCCAAAAGCTCTAAAGCGCCCTTGAGGTTCCCCTGTTGGAACTGGTCAAGGGACTGGTGTTGCAACTCCAAGACCCAGCGATCGAGTTGGCGTTGGTCGCTGGGTCGGGCCGCTGGGGAATTCACCAGTTGCCACTGCAGCCGCAGGGCTTGGGCCCATTGGCGTTGGTGCCACAGGTCCGCAGCTTTGAGGCGCCGGCAGTGACCCTGTTCCTTCGGCGCGCTGTCGCCCAGCCAGCGCAGGGCTTCGAGTTGCTCGCTGTATCGGAGGCAGGCGTTGAGGTTGCCGGTGGCGGCCGCCTGCTCGAGCCGTTGGGGCAACTGCCGTTCCCACCAATAGGCCACGCCAACCCCTGAGGCCACCAGCCCCAGGGTGAGTCCAAGCCAAAAACGCGGGAGCCTGTGCCGGCGGAGGGCCAAGGCGGCAGATGCAATCAAGTCCCGTTCTATCAGTCTTAACGGCGCTTTTGGGGGCAGTGTCAGCGCACCGGGCCAAAGCTTCGCTCCCCCAGGCTGGCGCCGGTGGCGAGATCGGTGATCTCTGCCGTGAGTTGGCCCCGGCCATTGATCACAAAATGCAGCTTGAGCCGATCAACACCTTGCTCGCCAGGGGGATCCAGGGCAATGGCGCTGGGCTGGTCGCGCCAGGGGATGACCTGGGACCGGCCGGCTTGGCGTTGACGCAGCACCGGCAGGTCTCCTTCGAACACCACTTCACCGCGCTGCTCGATTTGGGCTTCCCCCAGGCTGAGTTCGAGGCAGCTTTGGCCATCCTGGCTGCAGGCCAGCACGATCTCGAGGGGGCGATCGGTGGGCCAACCCTGGCCCGCCACAAACAGGGGATGCCAGGTGTGGCGTCCGCTGCGTTGTTCCCAGCAGCGCAGCTCAACCCCATGGGTCAGCACATCCTTGAGCTGGACGCCCGGGGTGAGGGCCAGGGCCCCTAGCGCCACCGCCTCAACCGGGCGATGGGTTTTGAGGGGCACCCCAGCCAGCCGTTCCTCTAGCCAGCGGCGTAGCCGGGGAATGCGGCTGCTGCCGCCTACGGGCAGCACGGCCGTGATGGCCCCTGGCCTGATCCCAGCGCTACGGCCAGCCGCCAACACCTGATCGAGGAGGGCATCCAATTGGCTGATCAGCCCCCGCTCTTCGAGGAGGTGCTCAAAGCTCGTGCGGCTGAGGCGCAGCTCCTGGGGGGCCTGATTGGCAGGACTGACGATGGCGAGGGCGTCGTCTTGGCTGCTTAAGAGGCATTTGAGCCGCTCAGCAGCCTCCAGAAGCTGGGGGGCTTGGGGCTGTCCTGGGCAGAGCGAGTCAGCAATCCAGCGGTCGAGATCGCGGCCGCCGCAGGCCAGCCCTGCCTTGCCGATCACCTGGGCGCAGCGCAGGGTCTGGCGGCTGCCATCGAGATCGCGGCCCGCAAAGCGCAATAACTGGGCAATCGGGGCGGCTCGGCCTTCGCCTCCCTCCAGCTTCACCAGGGCCACATCCACGGTGCCACCACCGATATCCACCACCAGGGCGGTGCTGCCCGGGGGCAGCCCGGCGCCAATGGCCGCGGCAGTTGGTTCATCCACCAGGGCCACCTCCTCCACGCCCAGCTCCGCGCACACCTGGGCCAGCCACTGGCGATAGCTGCGGTAGGTGTCGATCGGTGCCGTCAGCACCAGGCGCTTGGGGCTGATGCCCCTCGGCAGGGCGGCCCAGAGAGCCTTGAGGAGCAGGGCCCCTGCCTGCTCGGCTGGCTGGGCGGAGGCGCTACCGGATCCAATCAGACGTTTGAAGTCGCGGCGTAGTTCAGCTCCGAGATCG
>CAIYSK010000410.1 GCA_903928835.1 uncultured cyanobacterium | reverse complement strand
CGATCTCGGCCAGGGCCACGCCGGCGCGGTTGTAATCCACGAGCGAGTGGGTGGAGCCCGCCAGGCGATCGCTGCCGGCATGCACAAGCTTGCCGGCGTCCTCCTCCATATGAAGCCGCTCGATGCCAATGGTTTTGAGGTAGGTGTCCTTGCCTTTTTCGGCCACCTCCACCTCAATCCAGCCGTCCTCGGCGATCGGTTCGTCGTACTGGGAGATCTGGTAGTTCTTGGGCAGGTCAGGATAGAAATACTGCTTGCGGTCGAACTTGCTGTGCTCGGCAACCTTCAAGTTCAAGGCCATGGCGGCCTTCACCGCATACTCGAGCACCTTTTGGTTCAGCACCGGCAAGGTCCCAGGCAACCCGCACACCACCGGGTCGATGTGGGTGTTGGGCTGGTCACCAAAGGTAGTGGACGCGTTGGTAAAAATTTTGCTGTCGGTGCCCAGCTGCACGTGGGTTTCCAGGCCAATCACGGCCTCCCATGCCGCCTGAGCTGCTGCTGCGCCCGCCATTTGAGATCTCCAATCGCCGTTGCGTGGCCTGATCCTATGGACAAGGGCCCGCACCTCTGAGCCAAAACAGCGACTCCCGGGCTGAAACACTGAGTGATTGACGCGGCAATCCCCCCGGGCCATGGCGGCAACAGCCACCCAACCTGTCTTCATCCTGGGTGGCGGGCTGATGGGCCTGGCGATCGCCCACCAGCTGGCGCGGCGCGGCGAAGCGGTGACGGTGCTCAGCCGGCGCCGCAATGAAGCCGCCGGGTTTGTGGCCGCCGGCATGCTCGCCCCCCACGCGGAAGGGCTCAGCGGCAACCTGCTGCACCTGGGGCAGCGCAGCCTGGAGCGCATCCCCGCCTGGGTGGGGCAAATCGAAGCCGACAGCGGCTTGAGCTGTGGCCTCAGGGCCTGCGGCATCGTTGTGCCTTTCGCCTCAGCAGCCGATCGGGATGCCTATCCCACCGCCGGCTTTGGCGATCGGCTCGATCGGAGGGGCCTGGAGCGGGAGGTGCCCGGCCTTGGTCCGACCTGGACCGCCGGGCTGCTGTTTCGCCAGGACGGCCAAATCGACAACCGGCGGCAATTGATGCGCGCCCTGGAGCGGGCCTGCACCGCCCTGGGGGTGCAATTCCAAGAGGGAACCGAGGTGCAATCCCTGGGGCGCGCCGCCGATGGCGCCCTCAGCGGCGTGCGGCTGCAGACGGCGGAGGGCGAGGAGCACCTGCTCGACTGCCAACGGGCCGTGCTCACCTGTGGCGCCTGGAGCAGCCAATTGATGCCCGAGCTGCCCATCAAGCCGGTGAAGGGCCAAATGCTCTCCCTGCAAGGGCCCAGGCAAGCCCTCCAACGGGTGATCTTTGGCCCCGGCACCTACCTGGTGCCCCGGGAAGACGGGCTCCTGGTGGTCGGGGCCACCAGTGAGGCCCACGCGGGCTTTGCCGAGGGCCTCACCCCCGACGGCCAACGCCAATTGCAAGCCGGCATCGCTGCCCTGTTGCCAGAGGCGAGCCACTGGCCCCCCATGGAGCGCTGGTGGGGCTTTCGGCCCTGCACCCCCGACGAAGGACCCCTGCTCGGGCCCGGGCCGATCCCAGGGCTATGGCTGGCCTGCGGCCACCACCGCAATGGGGTGCTGCTCGCCGCCATCACCGCCGATCTGGTGGCCGATGCCATCACGATCGACAAGCCACAGGGGAACAATCCACCGGGGAAGAATCCACAAAAAAGCCTCCCCTTGGGGGAGGCGGAGCGATGGCTGAACGCCTTTTGCTGGAGCAGGTTTGGCGCTGGCTAGGCCGTAGCAACTCAGCCTTCGCTGCGCCAGGCCTGATCGGCAGGGGCCCAATCGCTGAGCTCGGAGGGCTGGAACCAGAGGCCGATCTCGAACTCGGCCGTTTCAGGGGCATCGGAGCCGTGGATCACGTTGCGGCCGATATTCACCGCCAAGTCACCACGGATCGTGCCGGGTTCAGCTTCCAGGGGCTTGGTGGCACCGATCAGCTTGCGGGCGCTGGCAATCACGCCATCCCCTTCCCACACCATGGCCACCACCGGGCCACTGGTAATGAAATCCACCAGGCCGGCAAAGAAGGGACGCTCGCGGTGCACGCCGTAGTGGTTTTCGGCCAGCTCCCGGCTGGGGGTCAGCTGCTTGAGGCCCACGAGCTTGAAGCCCTTGCGCTCAAACCGGCCAAGGATTTCTCCCACCAAACCGCGCTGAACACCGTCGGGCTTGATGGCAATAAACGAGCGTTCAGCAGCCATGAAGAGAAAGCAACAAACAGTTCATCTTGCCCATCGTCTGCGGCGGCCCTGCCGGTTGGCAAGCACAGCCGCCGGCTAACAGGCCAGGCTTCCTTAGATTCACCCTTGTTCCAGCCAGGCCCGATGGTGCTCGCCCAACCCGCCACCCGGGACCCCTGGAGCGTGGCCGACAGTGCGGCCCTCTACGGACTGGACCGCTGGGGCGATCCCTATTTCACGGTGAACGGGCGCGGCCATGTGGTTGTGCACCCCCAGGGCAAACAGGGCGGCAGCCTCGATCTGGTGGAGCTGGTGCAGGGCCTGCAGGGGCGGAACCTCGGCCTACCGCTCCTGCTGCGCTTCGACGACATCCTTGAAGATCGGCTCGAGCGCCTGCATGGGGCCTTTGAGCGGGCCATGGAGCACTACGGCTACAGCGGCAGCTACCAGGGGGTGTTCCCGGTGAAGTGCAACCAACAGCGCCACGTGGTGGAAGAGCTGGTGGAAAGCGGCAAGCGCTGGCACTTCGGCCTCGAGGCCGGCAGCAAAGCCGAATTGCTGATTGCCCTCTCCCTGATCGATGACCCGGCGGCGCTGTTGATCTGCAACGGCTACAAAGACCAGCGCTACATCGAAACCGCAATCCTGGCCCGCCGCCTCGGCCGCCAACCGGTGGTGGTGATCGAGCAAGCCGATGAGGTGGAGCGCATCATCCGGGCCAGCCGCGAACTCGGGGCAGCCCCCTTCATTGGGATCCGCGCCAAGCTCTCGGCGCGCAGCACCGGTCACTGGGGCAGTTCGGTGGGCGACAAGGCCAAATTCGGCCTGTCGATTCCGGCTGTGCTCGCCACGGTGGAGGCCCTGCGCGACGCCGATCTCCTGGGCGATCTACGCCTGCTCCACTTCCACGTGGGCAGTCAAATCAACGACATCGCGGTGCTGAAGGACGCCCTGCAGGAAGCGGGCCAGATCTATGTCCAACTGGCCCAACTCGGCGCCCCCATGGGCTACTTGGATGTGGGCGGGGGCCTGGGCATCGATTACGACGGCAGCCGTACTGCCACGGCAGCCTCAACCAACTATTCCCTCCAGAACTACGCCAACGATGTGGTGGCCACGGTTCGGGAATGCTGTGAACCCAATGGCAT
>CAIYSK010000409.1 GCA_903928835.1 uncultured cyanobacterium | reverse complement strand
TCCCCACCGCTGCGAACCAAATGTATGAAGTCTTTTTGCTTTTTTTTTCTTCAGAAAAAGAAGACCTTCCTTTGATCCCCGTCCTCCTGGGCGCCCTGTTCCTCGCCTGGCCCGCCCTGCTGAACCAGCTGTTACTGCGCCAAGACCTCACCGCTGAGCAGGCGGCAGGCCTGATGGAGGGATGGCTCGAAGCCCAGATCGATCCTGTGCTGACCGGTGGTCTGCTGGTGGCCCTTAGCGCCAAGGGTGTCAACGGCGAAGAACTCGCTGGAATGGCCCAGGTGCTGCGCCAGGCCTGTGCAATGCCGCCATCGCGTCCCGCGATGCATCTGGTGGACACCTGCGGCACGGGGGGCGATGGGGCCAATAGCTTCAACATCTCCACGGCGGTGGCCTTCGTGGCTGCGGCCTGTGGCGCCTCCGTTGCCAAGCATGGAAACCGCAGCGCCAGCGGCAAGGTGGGTTCAGCCGATGTGCTCGAAGCCCTGGGCATTTGTCTTGCGGCACCCCAGGAGCAGGTGGTGGCAGCCCTGGGCCAGGCAGGGCTCACCTTCCTCTTTGCTCCGGGCTGGCATCCAGCCCTGGTGGGGCTTGCACCCCTGAGGCGGAGTTTGGGGATTCGCACCGTGTTCAACCTGTTGGGCCCGTTGGTCAATCCGCTCCGGCCCGATAGCCAGGTGTTGGGGGTGGCGAGGTTGGAGTTGCTCGATCCGATGGCCGAGGCCCTCGCCCGCCTTGGCCTGGAGCGGGCCGTGGTGGTCCATGGGGCCGGCGGTCTCGATGAGGCTTCCCTGGCAGGCCCCAACACCCTGCGTCTTGTGGAGGCTGGTCAGATTCGTGCCGCCGAACTCGACCCTGGGGCCCTTGGCTTGCAGGTCGCCCCCATTGAGGCCCTTTCTGGGGGAGATCTGGCCCTCAATAGCTCCATCCTTGAAGCTGTTTTGCAAGGCCAGGGCAGTCAGCCCCAGCGGGATGTGGTGGCCTTGAATACGGCCCTGGTGCTCTGGGCTGCTGGCGTGGTCGATGCCGTGCCTGAGGGATTGGCCTTGGCCCAACGGGCCGTGGCCGATGGCCTCGGCTGGCAGAAGCTCCTGGCCCTGCGTCAGGCCCTGCCCAACCCCGTTGCGGGATGATTAGGGGATCTGTGCTGCCTCTCTTGCGCGAGTCTGCCGCTGCGGCTGTTCTTGTCCTCGCCGATGGCACCGTGCTGAGGGGTCAGGCCTTTGGTGCAACGGGAACGGTTATTGGCGAAGTGGTGTTCAACACCGGCATGACCGGTTACCAGGAAGTCATGACCGATCCGAGCTATTCGGGTCAGCTTGTGACCTTCACCTATCCCGAGCTCGGCAATACGGGGGTCAATGGCGTTGACCAGGAAGCCGATCGGCCCCACGTGCGCGGGGTGATTGCCCGCCAGCTGGCCCCCGCCGCGAGCAACTGGCGCTCGGAAGGGGATCTGCAGCACTGGTTGGATCGCCATGGCGTTGTGGGTATTGCCGGGGTCGATACCCGGGCCCTGGTGCGCCATCTCCGCGACGGTGGCGCCGTGAATGGGGCCATCAGCAGTGATGGCACCTCCCCTCAAGATCTTCTGGAGCAGGTGCGTTCTGCCCCCTCCATGACCGGACTCAACCTGGCGGCCCAGGTGAGCACCCGGGAGCCCTACACCTGGATCAAGCCTTGCCCCGCGGCCTTCGATGCGCGGCTGCAGACCAGCCCAGAACGCCCGTTCCATGTGGTGGCGATCGATTTCGGGATCAAGCGGGCCATCCTGGAGCGGCTGGTGGCCCATGGCTGCACGATCACCGTGCTGCCATCAGACAGCACCCTGGAGCAGGTGTTGTCCCATCGGCCTGAGGGGGTGTTTCTCTCCAATGGCCCCGGCGATCCTGCTGCCGTGACCGAGGGCATTGCCCTGGCTGCAGGTTTGCTGAAGCAGGCCAATCTGCCCGTCTTCGGCATTTGTCTTGGCCATCAGATTCTGGGCTTGGCCCTCGGCGGAGCCAGCTTCAAATTGGGCTATGGCCATCGCGGCCTCAACCATCCCTGCGGCACACCAGGCCAGGTCGAAATCACCAGCCAGAACCATGGCTTCGCCCTGGATGCGGGTTCGCTTCCAGGCGATCGGGTGGAGATCACCCATCTCAACCTCAACGATCGAACGGTGGCAGCTCTGGCGATGCGTCAGCAGCCTGTCTTCGGTGTGCAATATCACCCAGAGGCCAGCCCGGGGCCCCACGATGCTGACCATCATTTCGGCCGCTTTGTTGCCTTGATGGCCGAGCGTCGCTAGGGCGTTTGGTGCAGAGATGGGGCGCTTCTGTTGCGACGTCTGCAGCTCCACTTTTCCTCCCTACAGTTCGTCCCAGAGCTGATTTGGGGGACTCGAGTTATTAACGACCTGCAGCGATTGACGGTCTCCCTGCGTGGTGGCTTTGAACAGCAGGCCAAGTGCCAGCTGTTCCGTTTCACCGGCCAGTTGGACACCTTTTCCGACAAACAATTCGTTGAATTTTTGGGCGCCCATCGCCAAGACACCAAACCCTTGCTGATCGACCTCACCCATATCGATTGCATCGATTCATCGGGCCTCGGTGCGTTGGTCCAGATGGCCAAGCACTGCCAGGACGAGAAGCAGCGGTTCTTGGTGGTGGGCAACGCTCGGGTCAAGCAGACGGTGAAATTGGTTCGACTGGAGGAGTTCCTCCATCTCCAGCCCGACCTCGATACGGCCCTGGGCACCATCTCTACCTGAACAAGCTCACGTTCTCGACGACCACTCTTGTTGAGCAAGCTTGTTGGCTGATTAACCTTCCCGCTTGCGTTGTTGTTTCCCGAACCCGTGCCACCTGCTCCCTCCCCAGGTTGGTTGGCCTCCTCAGGTTGGTTAGACGGTCTCAAACCTGCCCCCCCCAGTGGAGACCTGGGCCCGCTCCAGTTGGCCTGGTTAGGGGATGCCGTTTGGGAATTGCACCAACGCCTTTTGCGTTGCCGTCTGCCTGCTAAGTCGCAGCTGTTGCATGCCGAAGTGGTTCAGGTGGTCAAGGCTGGTGCCCAGGCAGAGGCCCTGGGCCGCCTGGAAGGCCTGTTGCGCGAGGGCGAGATCGACTTGGTCCGGCGCGGCCGTAATCGGGCGGGTCGAGGTCCTCGCAATGGGGATCCGGGTGCCTACGGCCAGGCCACCGGTTTTGAGGCCCTGCTCGGCTGGTTGTTTCTCCATGACCCCCCGCGGTTGGCCGAGCTGCTAGATCACTTGAAGGAAAACGATCCATAACCCCTGCCAGGATTTTTTATGAGCCCTCGTTTTGAGCGCGGACCAGACAAGCGGATGGGCGCAGGTGGCCGCGGCGCGGGCCGTCCCCAACGCTTTTCGGGCCCGAAGCCTGAATGGAAGCGCGACGCCGATGGTGGGGGCCGGGAGAAACCGTCCCGTGAGGGTGGCTCCCGCGAAGGTGGCCCCCGGGATGCCTGGTCGCGGGCCGGTGGCGCCCGTGACGGTGGAGCCCGTGATGGTGGTGGCCGTGACGGTGGAGCCCGGGATGGGGCCCCAAGAGATGGCGGCCGTTTCAAGGTTCGCCGTGAGGCAGGCGGCGCCAGGGATGCGTTTCGCCCAGGCAGTCGTGGCGAGCGCCCCTACGGGGATCGCCCTTCCGGTGGTAATGCTTCCGGTGATCGGGTGTACGGAGCCCGCCGCAGCCCGGATCGGCCCCAGTTCGGTGATCGCCCCAGATTTGAGCGTCGTTCTGCGGACGCTGGCCCGTCGGACCGCGGGTCCTTTGAGCGTGGTCCCTCTGAGCGCGGTCCCTCTGACCGGGGATCCTTCGATCGCCGGCCTGGCGGCCGTCCCGCTGGCCGTCCTGCTGGTCGCTTTGGGACGGGACGCTTTGGGGCTGGCCGGGCCGATGGGCCCAGGCCCGACCGTCGCAATTTTGTTGCCCCCCGCCCTGAGGGCGGCCGTGATCGGGCGGGCTCCCGGCCCCTGATTGTGGCCGTGGAATCCCAGGGTTCGGCGGGGGAGGCCGAACGCCATAGCAATGAGCCGGCGGCCGATTTGATTTGGGGACGCCACAGCGCCCAGGCCGTGCTGGAGAGCGGCCGGCCCATCCACCGCATCTGGTGCACTCCGGAGATGCGCTTTAGCCCCAAGTTTTTGCAATTGCTCAGGGAGGCCAAAGCCTCTGGCGTTCTGGTCGAAGAGGTGACCTGGGCCCGCCTGGGCCAACTCACCGGTGGGGCCGTCCACCAGGGCATTGCTCTGCAAACGGCCGCAGCCGAAACCCTCGACCTGCCCACCTTGATCGAGGGTTGTGCCGCCATCGGGGAGCCCGCCCTGCTCATGGCTGTTGATGGCCTCACCGACCCCCACAACCTGGGGGCCATCGTGCGCAGTGCCGAAGCCCTAGGAGCCCATGGTCTTGTGCTGCCCCAACGCCGGAGTGCAGGTCTGACCGGATCAGTGGCCAAAGTGGCGGCAGGAGCCCTGGAACACCTGCCTGTGGCCCGGGTGGTCAACTTGAACCGTGCCCTCGACACCCTCAAGCGGGAGGGCTACCGGGTTGTGGGTCTCGCTGGCGAAGGAACCGTGAGTCTGGAAGAGGCTGATCTCGATGGGCCGTTGGTGATCGTCACGGGCTCCGAGTCCGATGGCCTTTCGATGCTGACCCGCCGCAATTGCGACCAACTGGTCCGCATCCCCCTGCGCGGGGCCACCCCAAGCCTGAATGCCTCCGTGGCAACGGCCTTGCTGCTCTACGAGGTGGCCCGCCGTGGCTGGATGAAGGGTCTGAAGGGCTCCCAGCCAGCCCCCCGCATTGTTCGGCCCCAGTTGCCGTCCCCTGCCCTCAGGACGGTTGGTGGGGAATCCACGACCGAGGAAGCCACGACCGAGGAAACCACGATCGCCCCCCTAGCAGAGTTTGATCAAGTTGATGTCGATGCAGCTGAGCCTGATGCAGCTGTGGTTGATGAGCCCAGCACTCCTGATCCCAGCGTGCCATCAACGCAGGAGCCTGCCGCAACCACCCTTGAGCAGCCGGCAGGTCAAGGGGTAGATCAAGGGCCTGACCAACCCGTTTTGGACCTGGATATGGCGCCCCCAACTCCGACTGGGTTTAACGGAGACATCCAGCTGTGAACACCTACGTACCCGAAGGACACCAAGCCGGGCACAATGGGTTCGTTGCTGTCTCTGCTCCATGAACGCCTTGCTTGGGCCTGCGCGTAGCTGCGCCAATGGTTTGGGTCTGGCGTGGTGGGCGCGGGTTGAGACCCGTTCGCCCGATGTGACCTACTGGTTTGGTCCCTATCTGCGGCGGCGGACCCTCGAAACCCAACTCCCTCCCTTCCTCAGTGACCTCAAGGCCGAAGGTGTGGCGTCGCTGGACTACAGCGTCGTGCGGAGCCGCCGCCAGGAACCGCTGACTGAGCCAGGCTGATAGCGTCCAGTCCAACTGGTCATTGGTTGGATGGGGATCGCTGAATGGCGGCAGCAACTCAGCAAGGGCGAGGTTTCTGCCCGGGAGCTCACCGACCATCACCTCCAGCGGATCATTGACGTTGATCCCAGCGTCCATGCCTTTTTGGAGGTCACCCAGGACCGGGCCCGCTCAGATGCCGATCGCATCGATGCGGCGCGAGCGGCCGGTGAGACCCTCCCGCCCCTGGCAGGCATCCCCTTAGCGATCAAAGACAACCTCTGCACCCAGGGGATTCGCACCACCTGCTCCAGCCGGATGCTGGAGAACTTCGTTCCTCCCTATGAGTCGACGGTGACCGACCGGCTCTGGAAGGCAGGGGCCGTGATGCTCGGCAAAACCAACCTCGATGAGTTCGCCATGGGCAGCTCCACCGAGACATCAGCCTTTGGTGCCAGCCGCAATCCCTGGAACCTGGAGAAGGTTCCAGGGGGCAGCTCGGGCGGCAGTGCAGCCGCTGTGGCTGCCGGCGAATGCATGGCCTCGCTAGGCTCCGACACGGGCGGCTCGATTCGTCAGCCGGCGGCCTTCTGTGGCGTGGTGGGCCTGAAGCCCACCTACGGCCGGGTCAGCCGCTGGGGCTTGATTGCCTTTGCCAGTTCCCTCGATCAGGTGGGTCCCTTCACCCATTCGGTGGCCGATGCCGCCGAGCTGCTGCAGGTCATGGCTGGTGAGGATCCCCGCGATGCCACCTGCCTGAAGGCCCCTGTTCCCGACTATTCAGTCGCCCTCCAGCAGCCGATCGCCGGATTGCGGGTGGGCCTGGTGCGCGAGTGCTTTGAGGCCGAAGGCCTGGATTCCCAGGTGAAGGCCTCGGTGATGGCTGCCGCCGAGCAACTCCAGGCCCTGGGGTGTGAGTTGGTGGATGTGAGTTGCCCCCGCTTTAACGATGGCATCGCCACTTACTACGTGATCGCCCCTTCGGAGGCGTCCGCCAACCTGGCGCGCTACGACGGGGTGAAATATGGCTATCGCACCGCAGGCGCCCAGGGATTGGCGGAGATGACCGCCCGCAGCCGCGCCGAAGGCTTTGGCGATGAGGTGCAGCGCCGGATCCTGATCGGTACCTATGCCCTCTCGGCCGGCTATGTGGATGCCTATTACAAAAAGGCCCAGCAGGTGCGCACCTTGATTCGCCGCGATTTCGATCGGGCCTTTACCGGTGTCGACGTGCTACTCACCCCCACCTCGCCCACCACCGCCTTTGGCTTTGGGGCCCACAGCGAGGATCCCCTGGCGATGTACCTGGCGGATCTCCTGACGATCCCGGCC
>CAIYSK010000408.1 GCA_903928835.1 uncultured cyanobacterium | reverse complement strand
CCCCGCCAGGAGAGAGGCTTCGCACACCCCTTTCAGAGCCAGGTTGTTGGCTTCGGTGGCCCCACTGGTGAAGATCACCATCTCGGGGCTGGCCCCCAGGGCCCGGGCCACCTGGCCCCGGGCCATTGCCACGGCCGCGGCGGCTTCCAGGGCCGGCCGGTACAGGCGGCTGGCGGGGTTGGCGAACTGCTCGGTCCACCAGGGCGCCATGGCGTCCACCACCGCTGGATCGCAGGGGGTGGTGGCGTGGTGGTCGAGGTAGGCGAGCATGGACCCATGCTGACAATCCCGCGAACCTCCCTGCGAAAGCCCCTGTTGGGGATCCTGGTGCTGGCCGGTTTGCTCCAGCCAGCTTGGGCAGGCAGCCAGACCAAGTCAGATCCGGCCGAGGCTCGCCCGGAGGATCTGATGGTGATCTGGCAGCGTCCGGTGGCCTATGGCACCCATCTGATCGGGGTGTACGCGGTCAAGGCAGATGCCAAAAACCCCGGTCTTTTTCAAATCAAGGTTTGGGATGAGCTGCCCAATGACATGAAGGTGATCACTGAAACGATCCGCTGCAGCCCTGAAGCACCGATGCGGGTCACCAGTGAGGGAGGCAACCTGATCCTGCGGGAGCTCAATCCCGGGGGGGCGATCCACCCCGGCAACCGCATTAATCACCTGGTTTGGTGGGCCGCCTGTTTTCCCAAGCAGGCGGGCAAAGATCCCGCCACCCTGGGCCCTGTGGCCCGCCAATTGGGCTACAGCGGGGCCCTTCGGGAATCCGAGCAAATCCTGCCTGGACGCTCCCGCTAACAGCGTTCACACTGGCTGCCATGAAACCAGATTCCCCCTCCGATCTCGCCCCCGAGCTCGCCCCCGATCCGGCTGCAGAGCCGCTGCCTGACCAGCTGCCTGAGCTGCCCAGCGAGCCCCAGCCGCCGGCCCGGATTTTGTTGGTCGACGATGAGCCTGGCTTGCGCACGGCGGTGAAGGCCTACCTCGAAGACGAAGGCTTTCAGGTGACCACCGCAGGCGATGGGGAAGAGGGCTGGGTTCAGGCCCAGGAGCTGTTGCCGGATGTGGTGATCACCGACGTGATGATGCCCCGCTGCGATGGCTATGGCTTGCTGAAGCTGCTGCGGGCGGACGAACGGCTAGGGGGCACCCCGGTGATTTTCCTTACCGCCAAGGGAATGACAGCCGATCGCATCAGTGGCTTCCAGGCCGGTGCTGACGACTACATCCCCAAGCCTTTTGACCCGGATGAATTGGTGGCCCGGGTGCACAACGTGGTGCGTCGCCAGGAGCGGCTGCTGGCGGAAGCTGCCCGGTTTGCCGATGCCGACATCGGCCAGATGGCCAAGCAGATCACCGAGATCCGCTCCCTGCTGGCCACCGGCGGTGGCAAAAAGCCTGCCGCAGCTCCAGAGCATGTGTTTACGCCCCGGGAGGCCTCGGTGCTGCAGCTGGTGGCGGAGGGAATGATGAACAAGGAAATTGCCCGCCGCCTGGAAACCTCGATCCGCAATGTGGAGAAGTACGTGAGTCGGCTGTTTATCAAAACCGGCACCGCCAGCCGCACCGAATTGGTGCGCTACGCCCTCGAGCACGGGCTTGTTGACTGAGCTGCAGGCGGCAGGTTGGTTGCCCGCGAAACTTAATCGGGGCCATCGCTACCGCGATCGGGTTGGGGCCCGCGGCCTGCTTGATCCCTGTGCTGGGGTGGTGCCCAGCGATGGGATTGCGGCGTTTTATGCCGCCAGGTACGTCCATTCGGCCTTGGCGGTGTGGCTTGAGCGGCTCGCCGCTGGGGAGATCTGGTGCAACGGCCAGCAGCTCTGGGCCGATGGTCTGGCCCAAGCCGGGGATCAGCTCGTGTGGCATCGGCCCCCCTGGCAGGAGGCGGCCGTGCCGGTGCTGCCGGCCCCCCTGTTCGATGACGGCGACCTGGTGGTGATCAACAAGCCCAGGGGCCTGCCCGTGGTGCCGGCGGGGGGCTTTCTCGAGCACACCCTGCTCACCCAGCTGCAGCAGCGCCATCAGGCCGACCCCCTCGGACTCCCCAGGCCAGTGCATCGCCTGGGCCGCTTCACCTCGGGCCTGCTGGTGTGTGCGCGCCAGTCCTCGAGTCGGGCCTGGATGAGCGCCCAGTTGCGGGAGAGCACGGGCGCTGTTCGGCAAGCCACCGCAGACCAGGCAGAGCCTGATCCTGGACCGGCGAAAGGCTGCCTCAAGCTCTATCGGGCCCTGGTGGCTTTCCCTGCCGTGGGCTCTCCTTTGGCCCAGGCGGAGACTGCCCTGGGGAGGGGCGAGGGGCTGGCGATCACTACACCGATTGGCCGCCAGCCCCACCCCCGCCTAGGCCAGCTGTGGTGTGCGGCGGCCCCGGGGGATCCTTCGGCCCTGGCGGCCCGTAGCTGGGTGAGGTTGCTGGAACGCCGGGCCGAGGGCTGGCTGGTGGAGGTGGCGATCGCCAGCGGCCGGCCCCATCAGATCAGGATCCACCTGGCCGCTGCCGGGGCGCCCTTGCTGGGGGACCCGCTCTATGGCGTTGGCGGCATGGGCCGCCCAGGGGCCCTGCCGGGGGATGGGGGCTACCAGCTGCAGGCCTTTCGCCTGGAGCTGGTGCTGCCTGGGGGCGGCCAGTTGGTGCTGGAGGCGCCTGAACCGCTGGGGTGCCACCCGCACCCCGTAGCTGTGGATTAAGCGACTCAGCCCCGCTCAAAGGCAATCAGCCTGGAGAAATAGAACGGAGCCTTGTTGAGGCTGCGGAGCACCGGCTTGAAGCCGGCTTCGGCGGCGGCGGCCACGATGCCCTTTTCCTTGAGGGTGTAGGCCCTGGTGGTCTTGCTGGGGCCTGGGAAGAGTTCGCCGATCTTTTTGAGCACCGCAAGCAGCGGCGTGTAGGGGGCAAAGCTCACGATCAAGTGGTTTTCCGCCATCGCCGCCAGGTGGCGCACCATGGCTTCGGCGGGCTCCTGGGGGTAGTGGATGAACACATCCAGGCAGATCACAGTGTCGTAGCGGCCCTCCAGGCTCTCCAGATCGGAGGCGCTGAATTGGAGTTGGCTGGTGGCGATGCCGGCTTCAGCTGCCCGGCGGCTGGCTTCACCCACCATGGCCTCGGAGAGATCGGAGGCGGCAATCGATCCGGCGCCGAGCTGGGCCAATGGCAGGCTCAAGCTGCCCACGCCGCAGCCGGCGTCACAAAAACTGCGGCCCGCCAAGTTGCCCTGCTCCTGCAGCCAGGCCAGCACGTTGTCGACGGTTTTTTGATGGCCGATGCGGATGTTGCGCTGCACCCGGTTCACCTCGCTGCTGTCGCTGTAGATCCGGTTCCAGCGCTCAAAGCCGGTGCTGTTGAAGTAGGCCTGCACCACGGCCTTTTCAGCAGCTGTTTCCGTGGACATGGGGCCTAGGGGCTGGTGGCGCGGATCCTAGGGAGCTGGATCTGGCAAGGCGGCCCTCTGCCAACGCAGCGCTTGGCCATGGCCGCTCCAGCGCAGGGTCTCGCCCAGGGGCATGCCCACCAGCATCTCGGCGGCGCTGCGCCGATCGCCCAAGACGTGCCGAGGCAAGAGCGTGGCGGCCGCAATGGCCCGTTCAGGCCGGCCGCTCCACAGGGCCAGCCGGCGCACCCCTTCCAGCAGGGGCAGGGTCACCCCCGCCAGGGTGCCGTCCGCCAGCCGGCAGGTGCCGTTGGCCACCAACAAGGTGCGTTCATCCCAGCGGTGTTCGCCATCGCTCAGGCCATAGGGAGCGAGGGCATCACTCACCAGCACCACCTGCTCGGGGGCGAGCTTTTGGAGCAGCACCGCCATCGATGGGGCCACATGGACCCCATCGGCAATCAGGCCCATCGCCACATGGCCTTGCAGCACGGCTGCCGCAATCGCCCCGGGCTCCCGCCGATGCAGATCAGGCATGGCATTGAAGGTGTGGGTGAGCATGCCCACGCCCGCCTTAAAGGCCGCGTTGGCCTGGGCCTCCGTGGCGGCGCTGTGGCCCAGGCTCACCACAATCCCCTGCTCCCGCAGGGCCGCAATTACCGCTTCAGATCCAGGCAGTTCCGGGGCCAGGGTCATCAGGTCGATATCGGCTTCAAAGCCGCCAATGCGCTCAGCGAGGGCAGCCAGGCTGGGGGGGCAGAGTTGTTCCTTGGGGTGGGCCCCGCGCCGGCTGGGCTCAAGAAAGGGGCCCTCCAAATGGGCGCCCAGTAGCTGGGCCCGCCCGGCTTGATGCTGTTCCCGGGCTTCCGCAAGCACGGCGAGCGATTGGCGCAGCGGCGTGATGGCGCACGTCACCAGGGTGGGGCAGATCGCTTCCACCCCATCCCGCCAGAGCAGCTCGAGCAGCTCCAGCAGCCGCGGCAGATCGCTGGCGCTCAGTTCCGGGAAGGCCAGCCCCAGGCCGCCGTTGATCTGCAGATCAACCCCCCCTGGGCTGAGCCAATCCCCCTGCCAGTCCATCCCCGCTGCAGCCCCTCCGGGGGCAATCGGCTCGATGACTTCAATTTGGTTGGAGCGATCCAGGCCCACCCGCCAGCGTTGCTGGGCCCCATGGCTGCAGCTTTTGGCCTGGGGGAGGCGAACGTTGCTCAGCCAGCGCATGGGCAGGACGGGAGAGAATGGGATTCTCGCCGCCATCGCCACCGCTGACGCCCATGCCCGCCGCTTCCGGATCTGCATCGGCCCTTGGCACCCCAGCCCCTGTGGTGGCGGTGATCATGGGCAGTGACTCCGACCTCCCCACCATGCAGCCTGCGGTTCGGATGCTGGAACGCTTTGGCGTGCCGACGGAGGTGCGGGTGCTCTCCGCCCATCGCACCCCCTTGGAGATGGTTGATTTTGCCCAGCAAGCCTCTGGCCGGGGCTTGAAGGTGGTGATTGCTGGCGCCGGCGGCGCCGCCCATCTGCCGGGGATGGTGGCCTCGCTCACCACCCTTCCTGTGATTGGGGTGCCCGTGCAGACCCGGGCCCTGTCAGGGGTGGATTCGCTCCATTCGATCGTGCAGATGCCCGCGGGCATTCCCGTGGCCACCGTGGCCATTGGTAATGGGGCCAATGCGGGCCTGCTGGCCGTTCAAATCCTGGCGATTGCCGATCCTGGCTTGGCCCCAGCCCTGGAGGCCTACCGGGCCGAGCTCCACGGCCAAGTCCGTGCCAAGGATGAACGCCTTCAGGTTCTTGGAGCCCAGGCCTATCTGGAGCAGATGGGCTGATGTTGGAACGGCTGGTCTTACCTCCCTGGCTCAAGGCGGGTCTAGCCCTGCCCCTGTTGGTGCTCAACCTGTGGGTACTGCGCCAATTGCTCTTGCCCCTGGCGCCGTTCCCGGCGTTGTTTGTGGGGGCGGCGTTGATTGCATTTCTGTTGGATATCCCCAGCCGCTGGTTGATGACCAGGGGGCTCCCTCGACTGTTGGCCTATGGCTTGGTGCTGGGGGCGAGCCTGGGCCTGATCTCCCTCGCGGGCGTTTGGTTGCTGCCGCGCCTGGTGGAGCAGCTGGGGGAACTGATTAATGCCTTGCCCAGTTGGCTGGCGGATGGGGAATTGCTGCTGGGGCGTTTGCAGGACTGGGCCCTGTCCCGGGGCTTGCCCACGGATTTCGGCGACATCAGCAGTGAGCTGCTCAAGCGCACGAGCCAGCTGGCCAGCCAGCTCAGCCAAAGGCTGTTGGGTCTTTTGGGGGCCACCTTGGGCCTCACCGTGAACACGGTGATCGTGCTGGTACTGGCGGTGTTTTTGCTCTTGGGCGGCGAGCCCATCGCCGCCGGTCTGATCCAATGGCTCTCGCCTGGGGTGCGCCCCTTGGTAGGGAGCACCTTGAACCGCACCTTTAGGGGCTATTTCGCCGGCCAGGTTCTCCTGGCCGTGATTCTCAGTGGGGCCCAGATCGTGGTGTTCACCCTGCTGGCCATTCCCTATGGGGTGCTGTTTGCCGTGGCCATTGGCTTCACCACGCTGATTCCCTATGCCAGTGCCGTCACGATCGTGGTGGTGAGTGCCCTGTTGGCCCTCGATGACCCCAGCACCGGCATCGAAGTGCTCGTGGCGGCGATTTCGGTGGGCCAGGTGGTGGATCAGGTGATCCAGCCCCGGTTGATGGGCAGCATCGTGGGCCTCCAGCCGGCCTGGCTATTGATCAGCCTGCCCCTGGGGGCCCGGCTTGGCAGCCTGCTGGGCTTGGGAGATCTGCTCGGTTTGCTGTTGGCGGTGCCTGTGGCCAGCTGCGCCAAAACCTTCCTGGATGCCTGGGGCGACCAGCTGCGCTTGACCGAGCAACAGCGCTTGGGCGACTAACTGGAACGCCCAAACCCTGAAAGCTCAAGCGGCCATTAGGCCTTGGCGCTCCAGGTGGCCGATCACCTGGGCCACGCAGGCTTCCAGGCTCTGGCTGCCGGTATCAACCTTGAGTTCGGGGTTCTCGGGGGCCTCGTAGGGGCTGGAGATGCCGGTGAAATCCTTGATGGCCCCAGAGCGGGCTTTGGCGTAGAGGCCCTTGGTGTCGCGCTCTTCACACACGCCGAGGTCGGCGGCGCAGTGGATTTCGATGAAGTCGCCGGCTTCCACCAGGGCCCGGGCCTTGTCGCGGTCGGCCTTGAACGGCGATACAAACGCCGTGAGCACCACGATGCCCGCATCGAGGAACAACTTGCTCACTTCGCCAATGCGGCGGATGTTTTCTTCCCGGTCCGCATCGGAGAAGCCCAGGTCTTTGCAGAGGCCGTGGCGGACGTTGTCGCCATCGAGCACGTAGCAGGCCAGACCTCGCTCAAACAGGGCCCCATTGACGGCGTTGGCCAGGGTGCTTTTGCCCGCACCCGATAGGCCGGTGAACCACAGGATCGCGCTGCGGTGCCCCCGTTGCTGGGCCCTGGTGGGGCGATCCACCGAGGCGGCATGCCAGGCGATGTTGGTGGATTGGCCCACCGTGGTGGTTGGGGGGGTGGTGCTCATGACGGACAACGGCTGCCGCTGGGGGCATGGGATTGCCGGCCATTCTCACCGCCAGCCCCCAGCTCTTTGCTCCCTGCTCCCAGCCCCTAGCCGCCGGCTTGCTTGGGCCGGTAGCCCGCCTTTTCCAGCGCTTCCAGGGCGGGGGCTACCTGGTCGCCTTGCAGCTCAATCACCCCGTCTTTAAGGGTGCCGCCGGTGCCCGCCGCGGCCTTGAGTTGTTTGAGCAGGGCCTTGGCTTCGGCATCACTGCACACCAGGCCGGTGATGGCGGTCACCAATTTGCCGCCCTTGCCGGCCTTGGTGCGCTGCACCCGTACCCGCTGTTGGGCCTTGGCTTGGGGCTCGGCTGCGGGGCCGCTGGGCCTCTGCAGGCTGGCGCTCGAACTGGCCATTGCCCCGAATTCCTGCCAGCCACCCTTGGGCATTGCCTTGGTTGGAGATCTCAAGTTCTTACCCTGGCATCAACCAAGCCGCAGCGCCGCCGGTGACCAGCACGATTCCTTCCAATTCCGCGGCATTCGATCCGTTGGCCATGGATCCTTCGCGGCTGGATCCTTCGCGGCTGGATCCTGCAACCCTGCAGCCTTCGGCGCGCCCCTCGAGTGCCGGCCGCTTTGGGCCGTTTGGGGGGCAGTACGTGCCGGAAACCCTGATGCCGGCCCTGGCGGAGCTCGAGGTGGCGGCAGCGGAGGCTTGGAAGGATCCGGCCTTCACCAACCGCCTCGACCACCTGCTGCGCACCTATGTGGGCCGGCCCACCCCCCTCTATGAGGCCGAGCGGCTCACCGCCCATTACGCCCGGCCCGAGGGCGGCCCCCGCATTTGGCTCAAGCGTGAGGACCTCAATCACACCGGTGCCCACAAGATCAACAACGCCCTCGGCCAGGCCCTGTTGGCCCTGCGCATGGGCAAAAAGCGAATCATTGCCGAAACCGGCGCTGGTCAGCATGGGGTGGCCACGGCCACCGTGTGCGCCCGCTTTGGTCTGGACTGCGTGATCTACATGGGCGCTGAAGACATGCGCCGCCAGGCCCTCAATGTCTTTCGGATGCGTTTGCTCGGAGCCTCGGTGCAGCCGGTTACGGCCGGCAGCGCCACCCTGAAAGACGCCACCAGTGAGGCCATTCGCGATTGGGTGACCAACGTGGAAAGCACCCACTACATCCTGGGTTCCGTGGCCGGTCCCCATCCCTACCCGATGTTGGTGCGGGATTTTCACGCCGTGATTGGCGAGGAAGCCAAACGCCAGTGTGCGGAGTCCTTTGGGCGCTTGCCCGATGTGCTGGTGGCCTGTGTGGGCGGCGGCTCCAATGCCATGGGGCTGTTTCACCCGTTTGTGCAAGACACCTCGGTGCGGCTGTTGGGCGTAGAAGCCGCCGGTGAGGGCGTGGCCTCGGGCCGCCATGCCGCCACCATCACCGAAGGCCGGGTGGGGGTGCTCCATGGCGCCATGAGCCTGCTCCTACAAGACAGCGAGGGCCAGGTGCAGGAGGCCCACTCGATCAGTGCTGGCCTGGATTACCCCGGCGTTGGCCCCGAGCACAGCTATCTGCGCGAGATCGGCCGGGCTGAGTACGTGGCCGTCACCGACCAGCAGGCCCTGGATGCCCTGCGCTTGGTGAGTGAGCTCGAAGGCATCATTCCTGCCCTGGAAACAGCCCATGCCTTTGCCGCCCTCGACACGCTCTGCCCCACCCTTGCCCCCGGCACGGAGCTGGTGCTCAACCTCTCGGGCCGGGGTGATAAGGATGTGAACACCGTGGCCGATCGCCTGGGCAGTGCCCTCTAGGAGTGCCCTCTAGGGCTGTTGGGGCTCCCTAGGGCTGGTGCTGGTTAGGCCAACAGCCGTTCCAGCACCCCCGCCACCGACCGCACGGCCGCATGGGCCGTGGCGTAGGCCATCCGCATCGGGCCGATCAGGGCCACCTGGCCGCGGCCCCCATCACCGGTGCGGTAGTCGGCTTGCACCACGGAGCAGTCCCGGAGGGCGGCGTGGGGATGCTCGGCCCCAATCCAGATACCGCCCTGTTGCAGCACCTGCTGGGGGGCGTCTTCCACCAGCTCCACCAGGGGGCGCAGGGTGGCCGTTTGGCTGAATTCGGGTTGACCCAGCAGGCCGGCCAGGCCCGTGGCTACGGCGCCTCCACCGGCAGGGAGGCCTGCTTCTTGGTGGCTCTGCAGGGCTTGGCGCACCAAGCTGCCGCTGCGGTTGAGCTGGGGGGGCAGGGCATTCCAATCAATCTGGCCGCCCTTGCCCAGTTGCAGTTGGTTGCCGGCCCAGCGCTCGAGGGCCGGCAATTCATCGCTGGCTTGGGCGGGAAGCCGCAGGTTGAGGCTGGTGGCTGCTGCCGAGCCGGCCACCAGGAAGATCAACAGCCGTTCGCCGCTGGGCACCAGGCGCAGGGCGTGCAGATGGGTTTGGGAGCGTTCAGGCCGGGTGATCAGGCTGAGTAGCCCGGTGAGATCCGCTAGCCGGCGGCTGAGGTGAAGCAGCAGGTCGTCGAGGGCCGCCCATTGCAGGCTCAGCCCGGTCAATTCCCGATCCAGTTGCAGGGCCGCGGCCCCAGGAGCCGGCAAGAGTTGATCCACGTAGAGGCGATAGCCCTGCTGGCTGGGGATGCGGCCGGCTGAGGCGTGGGGCTGGGTGAGCAGGCCCTTCTGCTCCAGTGCTCCCATGGCCGACCGCACCGTGGCGGGGCTGGTGGGTAGGCCAAAGCGCCGCACCAAGGTTTGGCTGCCCACGGGCTCCATGGTGTCCACGTAGTGGCGGACCGCCAGCTGCAGCACATCCCGCTGACGGTTGGAGAGTGGACGGGGAGCGAGGCTCTGCAAGGGGCGAGGCTCGGGCTGGGGATGGATGGACTCTTGAGCTGATCGTACGGATACAGCTGCCGCACCAACGCCGCAGCCCTACCACCTAGTAGCGCGGCACGCTGCGGTCCACGTCCACGCTCCAGGAATCAATGCCGCCTTGGACGTTCCACACGCTGCCAAAGCTGTGTTCCTCGATCAGCCAGCAGGCGAAATGCCAGCTGCGTACGCCCGCGTGGCACAGCACGGCGATGGGCCGATCCCGGTCCAGTTGCGCGTCGATGCTGGCCATCCACTCCCCCGAGCGGCTGAGGGGCAGATGAACCACGGGGTAGGGCAGCCGGGCTAGTTCCAGTTCCTGGTCTTCGCGCACATCCACCAGCTGGATGGATTCCCCTTGGGCCAGGCGGGCGTGCAGATCCCGGGCGCGGATCGTTTCAGGGGTGGCCATG
>CAIYSK010000407.1 GCA_903928835.1 uncultured cyanobacterium | reverse complement strand
TGCCCAGGCGATCGCGGCCGGATCCAGCCACTTGGTGATTGGCAGGCCAATTACGGCGGCCCAAGACCCGGCCCAGGCTTTTGAGGCCATTTGCCGCAGCCTGGTGGCCTGAATCGGGCTTCAGGCCACCAGGCTGCGGCAAATGGCCTCAAAAGCCTGGGCCGGATCTAGGGCCGCCGTAATTGGCCTGCCAATCACCAAGTGGCTCGATCCCGCCGCAATCGCCTGGGCAGGGGTCAGCACCCGCTGCTGGTCACCCAAGGCCGAGCCGGCGGGGCGTATGCCGGGTGTGACCAGGGCAAAGGGCTCGGGGTGCTCGGCCCGCAGGGCCGCCACCTCAAGGGGCGAGCACACGCACCCGCCAATGCCTGCCCCGGCGGCCAGGCGCGCCAGCCGGCCCACATAGGTGGGTACGGGTTCAGAAACGGCCAACTCCCTGGCGAAAGCAGCCTGCTCCCAACTGGTGAGCACGGTCACAGCCAGCAGGGTGGGCGAGGCAAGCCCTGCCTGATCAGCTGCCGCCATGGCGGCGTCCTGGGCGGCCTTGAGGGCCTCGCTACCGGCGCAGGCATGCACCGTGATCAACTCAGCCCCTAGTCGGGCGGCGCTGCGGCAGGCCCCCGCCATGGTGGCTGGGATGTCGTGGAACTTGAGGTCCAGGAACACCCGCAGGCCAAGCTCCCGCAGTTGGGCAACCACCGCGGGACCGGCCGCTCCGTGGAGCTCCAGGCCCACCTTGACCCAACGCAGGCCAGGAATCGACTGGGCCAATGCCATGGCTTGGCCAGGGTCCATGCCATCGAGGGCAAGGATCAGGCGTTGGGAGTGCTCTTGGTTGGTGGCTTGGTTTGGGGGCATGTCGAAGGAAGGTGGAAGGCTTCAGGCCACCAAGCGTCTGAAGGTCTTTTTACCCAGCTGGAGCACCTTGCCTTCCAGCTCCGATGCATCGGCGAACTCCTGGTTGGGATCGGCCAACTTGGCGCCATCGAGTTTCACCCCACCCCCTTGGATCTGGCGACGGGCGTCACTGCTGCTCGCGCAGATGCCCAGGGCAGCCAGCAGATAAAAGGCCTTGGCCGGGAAGTTCACCTGGGCCAGGGAAGCGGCCGGCACCTCCGCATCAGCGGCCCCACTGCCGGCAGCCCCTGCCACCAACGTGGCCGCATCCAGCTGGGCCTGCTGGGCCGCCGCTGACCCATGGCGCTGGCGGGTGACCTCCAGGGCCATGGCCTTTTGGCGCTCCCTTGGGTTGGCGGGAAGGGCTGCCAAATCCAAATCGGTGAGCAGGGTCAGATAGGCGTCGACAACGGCATCGGGCACCTTCTCAAGCTTAGAATACATCGAGAGGGGATCCTCGGCAAGGCCCACGGTGTTGCCCAGGCTCTTGCTCATCTTCTGGACCCCATCGAGCCCCGGCAAGATGGGCAGCAACATCCCAAATTGGGGGCGGTGGCCGAAGTGGCGCTGCAAATCGCGGCCCATGGCCACGTTGAATTTCTGATCGGTGCCCCCCAGCTCCAGGTCCGCCTGGATGGCATGGGAGTCGTAACCCTGCAGCAGGGGGTACAGGAATTCGTGCAGGGAAATCGGCGTTCCCGATCCGTAGCGGTTGGCGAAATCTTCTTTGGCCAGCATCTGGCCCACGGTGGACACCCCCAGGAGTTCAATCACCTCCGGCAAGGCCAAGCCTGCCAGCCATTCACTGTTGCGGCGCACCTCAAGGCGGCCAGGGGTCTCGAAATCCAAGAGGGCCTGGTCCTTGGGCAGGCCCTCCCCGAGCTGGGCCAAGTAGGTGCGGGCATTCGCTTCCACGTCATCGGCGCTGAGCTGCACCCGGGTCGCACTCTTGCCGGTGGGATCGCCAATCCGGGCGGTGAAATCACCAATGATCAGCACGGCCGTATGGCCCGCATCCTGGAAGGCCCGGAGTTTGCGGAACAGAATCGAATGCCCCAGGTGGATATCCGTGCCCGTGGGGTCAATGCCGAGCTTGACCCGCATGGGGCGACCAGCTTGTTGGGCCTCACCAATCCGGGCGGCAAGCTGTTGGTCGCCATCGGAAGCAGCGCCGCAAAGCTCACCCGTGGGGAACAGATCGGCGACCCCGCGATCCAGGCCCTGGGGCAGTGACCAATCAGCTTGTGCCATCCGATGCCCATCCGCACGGCGGATCGTAGGCAGGCGGCCTTCTCGGCCAGAAGCAATCCCTAGGTGTCGGCTTCCAACTGCC
>CAIYSK010000406.1 GCA_903928835.1 uncultured cyanobacterium | reverse complement strand
GGCATGTGCGCACCCCATCGAACAGGGCTTCCTTGTCCTCCTGGAAGTCCTTGTTGTAGGCGAGGGGCAGACCCTTGATCATCGTGAGAAGCCCCATCAGATGGCCGAAGACGCGGCCGCTCTTGCCGCGCACCCGTTCGGGCACATCGGGATTCTTCTTCTGGGGCATCAGGCTGCTGCCGGTGGCGCAGCGGTCAGTCAGCGCCACGAAACCGAACTCCTCACTCGCCCAGAGGATCACCTCCTCGGCTAGGCGGCTGAGGTGCACCATGATCAAGCTGGCGGCGGCGCAAAATTCCACCGCAAAATCCCGGTCACTAACGGCATCAAGGCTGTTGGCGTAAACCGTCTCGAAGCCGAGGGCCGCAGCGGTCTGGCGCCGATCGATCGGCACGGGCGTGCCGGCCAGGGCGGCGGCGCCCAGGGGGCAGGTATTCAGCCGATGGCGCAGGTCCCGGAGGCGACCCCGATCCCGTTCAGCCATCTCGACGTAGGCAAGCAGATGGTGGGCCAGGCAGACCGGCTGGGCCCGCTGCAGGTGGGTGTAGCCCGGAATCAGGGTGTCTGCCTGGGCCTCGGCCTGGGCCAGCAAGGCCCGTTCAAAGCGCAGCAGGGCTCCATCGATTAGGTCGACCTTCTGGCGCAACCACAGACGCAGGTCCGTGCCCACCTGGTCGTTGCGGCTGCGGCCCGTGTGCAGGGTCTTGCCGACCGGACCGAGCAGCTCAATCAGACGGCGCTCCACCGCAAAGTGCACGTCCTCGGCCTCCAGACCGGGACGAAAGTCGCCTGCAGCCGCCTCCTGACGCACCTGCTCCAGCCCCGCCACCAGCTGCTGGGCTTCGGAGGCGGTGATCACACCACAGCTGCCCAACATGGTGGCGTGGGCGATCGAGCCATCGAGATCCTGTTGCAGCAGCTCGATATCGAAGCCGATCGAGGCATTGAAGCGCTCGATCGCCGGATGGAGCCCCTCCTCGAAGCGGTCGCTCCAGCCCGCCGCCCCACCGCCGGTGACACCGCCAGAGGAACCAGCGCCAAGGGATTCGGGGCCGGGAACGATCTCGGGATTGGGGGCTGCCATCGGGCCTGGTTGCCGCAACCGCTCAGCTTGGCAGGCTGGCCAGCGCCGGCCCATCCTTTACCTTGAGCACCACCATGGAGGCGTCATCCTCCAGGGGGCGATCACTGCCGACAAAGCGATCCAGGCGGGCAAAGAGCTGGTCGAGGATCGCCTGGGCCCCCAGACCAGCGCGGCAAGCCTCCTGCAGGCAGGTGAGCAGCCGGTGTTCCTCGAAGCGTTCGCCGCTGATGCCGGCGGCTTCGGTAACCCCATCGGTGTAGCAGAGCAACACGTCGCCAGGTTCGAGCACGGTTTGCTCACAGCCGTAATCGGCCTCCGCCTCCAAGCCAATCAACAGCCCGGGCGCATCGAGCCGCTCCACCTGCTGGCGCTGGCACCGCCAGACCAGGGGCGGATTGTGGGCCGCATTGGCGTAACGCAGCAGGCGGCTGGCCGGGTCGAAGTCGGAATAGAAGAGGGTGACAAAGCGGTGGGAGTGGGCCAGATCCTCCTGGGCCAGTTGGTTGAGGTCGTGAAGAATGCGATCGGGGGGAAGCCCCGTGAGCACCTCAGCCCGCAACATGCCCCGCAGCAGGGTCATCAGCAGGCTGGCGGGCACGCCCTTGCCCATCACATCGCCCATCACCAGGGCCCAGCGCCCCTGCTCGCGGCAGCGGCCCTGGAGCTGGGGCCGGGTGGGGATGAAGTCGTAGTAGTCGCCGCCCACCAAGTAGGCCGGCCGGCAGCGGGCGGCCAGCTCCACCCCCTCGATCACCGGGCAGTGGTCCGGCAGCAGCTGGGCCTGGATTTCGGCGCCGGTGCTGAGCTGGCGATCGAGGCGTTCATGGCGGCGCCGTTCCTGCAACAACGCGTCGTTTTCCAGCGCCACGCCGGTGAGGTCGGCCACCAGCTGGCCATGGCGGCGGTGCCCATTGCTCCAGCCCGAGCCCCCGGCTGGGCCGAACACGTAGAGGCGTCCCCGCTGGCGACTGCGGGCCACCACCGAGGTGCCGACCACAGCCCCCTCCCCCCAATGCTGGGCGACCAGCTGATCCAGGTGGGCCACCAGGCCGGCCTCACCCGCCGATGCCAACAGGCTGGTGTCGTTTAAGCCTGCCAGCTGGCGGAGCAGGTCCCGGCTGCGCTCGGGTGGGGTGCCCTGGAACTGGTCCCGCCACAGCTGGCCATTGGCCTGGAAGGGCAGCAGCAGGGCCCCCTCCGCCTCCATCAAACGAGCGGCCACCAGGGGCACCAGCTCCAGGAAGCGGTTGAGGTTGGTGAAACTGCGCAGGGCAAAGGCCAAGGACGCCAGCAACTCCTGGTTGCGGCGTTGCTCGCGGCTGAGGCTGTCGAGCAGCTGGCGCAGGGAGGCCGTTGCCGAGGCCGTAGGGGAAAGGGAATGGGGCGGAGGTTGAATCCGCGGCGGCTTGCTGCCCAAGGGGGGGCCGCAATGGGACCCGCAAGGTAGCAGCGTTGCCCCAAAAAATTGTCCCGATCCTGGGGGCGATTCGGGCCGATCAACGGCTAACCGTCCAGCAGGGCCTCGATGAATTCGAAGCTGTTGAACGGGCGCAGATCACGGATGCCTTCACCCGCGCCAATGAACCGGATCGGCAGCCCCGCTTCCGACGCCACCGCCAGGGCCACACCGCCGCGGGCGCTGCCATCGAGCTTGGTGAGCACCACACCGGTGAGGCCAGCCGCCTTGGCAAAGGCCATGGCCTGGCGCAGGCCGTTCTGACCCTGGCTGGCATCCAGCACCAACAGCGATTCCACGGCCGCCTCGGGGGCCAGGCGATCGACAATGCGCCGCACCTTGGCCAGTTCTTCCAT
>CAIYSK010000405.1 GCA_903928835.1 uncultured cyanobacterium | reverse complement strand
GTACATGGCGGCCTACCTGTTCATGAACCTGGGAGCCTTTGCCTGCATCATCCTGTTTTCACTGCGCACCGGCAGTGATCGCATCGCCGATTACGCCGGTCTTTATCAGAAAGATCCCCTCATCACCCTGGGGTTGAGCCTCTGCCTGCTGTCCCTTGGAGGCATCCCGCCCATGCTCGGCTTCTTCGGCAAGATTTACCTGTTCTTTGCTGGCTGGGCCGACCACCAATATCTCTTGGTTGTGGTGGGGCTGATCACCTCAGTGGTGTCGATTTACTACTACATCTCTGTGATCAAGATGATGGTGGTGAAGGAACCCCAGGAAGCCTCCGACGCAGTCAAGTCTTACCCAGCCATCACCTGGTCGGTGGCGGGCCTGCCTGCCCTGCGCACCGCCTTGGTTGGCTGCGTGATTATCACCGCCGTTGGCGGCATCCTCTCCAACCCGTTGTTCCAATGGGCTGGTGAAACCGTTGCCGGCACCCCGATCCTGCAGCAGGCCATAGCGTCGGGAGTTGCTGTTGCGACAGCCACGCCCCTACCCCTTGGCTGAAGCCTCAACCACGTCGCCTGCTGCCAACCAAGCCGTTGCCGAACTGTTCAACGTCTGCAAGGTATACGGCACAGGGGATACGGAGGTGAGGGCCCTCAATGGTCTCACCCTCAAGGTCAACCGCGGTGACTATTTAGCGGTGATGGGTACATCCGGCTCCGGAAAGAGCACCGCCATGAACATCATCGGCTGCCTAGATCGACCCACCAGCGGCAGCTACAAGCTCAATGGCACGGCTATCGAACATCTCAACGACGACGAACTCACCGACCTGCGCAACAAAGAGCTGGGCTTTGTTTTCCAACAATTCCACCTCCTTCCCCAACTGAGCGCCATCGACAACGTGATGCTGCCGATGATCTATGCCGGAGTTCCGAATGAGGAACGCCGGGAGCGCGCCAAGGCTGCCCTCGAGCGGGTTGGGCTGGGGAGCCGACTCGAGAACAAACCCAACCAACTCTCAGGCGGCCAACAACAACGGGTTGCCGTGGCCAGGGCCATCATCAACAACCCAGCCCTGCTCCTGGCCGATGAACCCACAGGGGCACTCGATTCCCGCACCACCAAGGAGGTGCTGGATCTCTTTGAAGCCCTGCATCAAGGCGGCATGACCGTGGTGATCGTGACCCATGAAGATGACGTGGCCGCCAGGGCCCAGCAGGTGGTGCAGTTCAGGGATGGGGCGATCGCCCCTTAGGCCCTCAACCTCGCCCGGCTTTTTTGGCTGGCCGCTCCAGGCTCTGCACCAGTTGGCCCATCAACAGGGCAATGGTGTCGCTGCCGGATCCAGCCCTGCCGGGATCCAAATCGCCCGGATCCACCGCCACCCAGCCCCCATCCCCCGGGAGACGCAGCTCAAAATGGAGGTGCGGGCCCGTGCTGAGTCCAGTACTGCCCACCCGGCCGATCACCTCGCCCTGGCGCACCCGATCGCCGGTCTTTACATAGAGCTCACTGAGGTGGCCATAGAGGCTGTGGCGCCGCGGGTTGGCATGCTCCACCTCAATGGCCAGGCCATAGCCCCCGGCCAAACCACTGCTGATCACCAACCCGGAAAGGGCCGCCACCACCGGGGTGCCTTCAGGGGCGGCCAGATCCCGGCCTGAATGCATCAACCAATTGCCCAGCAGGGGATGCAGCCGCCAGCCAAAGCCACTGGTGGTGACCGCCGAGCCCATCAGAGGGAAAAGCAACCGGCGATTGCCATTGCCCAGCAGCGGGGCAGGCCGGGGGGTCACCCCAAACACATCGGCCAGCCGAAAGGTTCCCCCTGCGCCCGTGAGCAAGGCGGAAACCGGCACCGTCAACGGGGGTAGGGGCCTGCCATCGGCCCCCAGGCGCTCGATGCCATCGGCGCTGCTGGAATAGCGGCTTGGTCGAATCCCCCAACGGACCACCAAGCCAGTGCGGCATTCCTGATCGGAGAGGGCCCCACTGCGGCAGGCCTGCTGGTGGGCTGGCACATTGAAGGGGGTCATCCCACCACCGGAGCGAATCCGGGAGCGCTCCGAAGGGGTCACCACCCCATCCCGCACCAGGGCATCCAGGGATGCATCAAAGCGGGCTGGGGGTTCGGTGGACAACTGGGCGGGATCCGGCCGCAGGGGTTCGGGGGGAGCTGCAACCCCCAGCAGCGGGGATGCCAACACCAACGCCGCTGCCACGGGCTGCCACCAGGAGAG
>CAIYSK010000404.1 GCA_903928835.1 uncultured cyanobacterium | reverse complement strand
GGCCTCGGGGCTTTGCGGGGGGAGAAATTGGTGATGGACGGGGCAAAAGCCTTAGCCCAACTGGACTTGGTCGATTTGGCTGGGGTGTCCGTTTAGATCAATGACGGCGATTTTTAGACCCTGTTTTGGTGGGAATAATCACCAGAAGCCCTGCGGCAGCATTGGTTTGGGTTGCAGTCAACGGCTAAGGCCCATACCATTGGCGAGAACCGCGGCTGGTCGGAGCTTTTGGCTTCCCGGCTAAGACTCAACCACTTGACCGCCGATTCCCAAGTTTCCCGCTCTTATGAACAAAGCTGATCTCGTCAATCTGGTGGCTGCTCGCACTGAGCTGACCAAAACCGATGTCTCCCAAGTCGTCGATGCCGCCATCGAAACCATCATTGATTCTGTTGTGGAAGGCAAGAAGGTGTCGATCCTCGGTTTCGGTTCCTTTGAGCCCCGTGAGCGTTCTGCTCGTCAGGGTTTGAATCCGAAAACTGGCGAAAAAATCAAGATCCCTGCCAAGCGGGTGCCTGCTTTCACCGCCGGCAAAATGTTTAAAGACCGCGTTCAGGGTTGATCCTTCGCGATCCATTCACCCGCGACCCATTCACGATCCCTCCGCCCTGCTGCCCGACCTTTTGTCGTCCTAGCAGTTGGACAAGTTCGTTCCCAGCGGCCCGATAGGGCCGCTTTTTGATGTCCTTTTCTGGCCTGTCTTCCCTGCTGCCAAGCCTGCCAATCCATGTGGCGGACCTGATTCAGGCGGGCCTCGCGCAACGGGAGCAGACCTATCGGGGGCGTTTTGCCCCCTCGCCCACCGGGGTGCTGCACCGGGGCAATTTGCGCACGGCCCTGTTGAGTTGGCTGGAGGCGCGTCTCCACGGGGGCGAATGGCTGCTGCGGCTCGACGATCTCGATACCCCACGTAACCGAGGCGGGGCTGCGGAGGCGATCCAGGCTGATTTGCAGTGGCTCGGGCTCGATTGGGATGGACCCGTGATTTGGCAAAGCCGGCGGCGGGGTCTGTACGCCACGGTGCTGTCGGCCCTGCGGCGCGCAGGCCTGCTCTACCCCTGCCGCTGCAGTCGGCGCTTGCTGGCAGACATCTCCGCGCCCCATGGATCCAGCCCGGTCTATCCGGGCTTTTGCCTAGGGGCCTCCCATGGCTGGGGCATGGTGGAACAAAGGCTGCCCAGTTGGCGCATGCGGGTGCCCCGGGGCCGTCTCCAGTGGCGGGAGCGCTACGGCAGACCTGGCGATGTGGATGGTCCCGAAGCCGTGGGGGATGTGGTGCTCCGCCGCGCCGATGGATTTTTGGCCTATCACCTCGCGACAGCGGTGGATGAATTGACCCTGGGCATCAGTGATGTGCTGCGGGGCGACGACCTCTGGAGCTCCACGGCCGCCCAGGTGGCTGTTATGGCCCAACTGGGTGCTGGCCCTCCCCGCTATGGCCACGTGCCGCTTTGGCGGGATGCCTCGGGCCACCGGCTCTGCAAGCGGGAGGGATCGGATGGCTTGGCGGGTTATCGGAGCAGGGGGTTGACGGCTGCGGCAGTGATTGGTGCCATGGCAGCCAGTGCGGGGCTCGTGCCCCAGGGCAGTCAGTTGAGCGCCCAGGACCTTCTTGCGGAACTCAACTGGAGGGACTTTGACTGCGGCATTCGTGCTGGATTTTGAGCCCTAAGGCTTAAGAAAGTTTTCCGGGTTCATGCGATCAAACCCAGTCACACTGGTCAAAACCTAATGATTGCGAGGAGATAAGACAGTGGTGAATAAGACGTCGGACGAGAAGGCTGTGGGGAATAAGGCCGAGGCGCTACCTTCCCCCCAACCCGAGGCGACACCGTCGCCCAACACTCCAAGCGAAAGTTGCCACAAATGTGG
>CAIYSK010000403.1 GCA_903928835.1 uncultured cyanobacterium | reverse complement strand
GCCTCATGTCTTCTCCATTGGTTTGGGTTGCTCTGCTGAGTCTTTGACTACTGCAAATCAGGGCATAGCACGAATAGGCTCCGGCAAGAAAGGAGGCAATAGCTAGTAGAGCTGCCAGCCCAGAGGATGCATTTGTAGATGAGAATTGGAAGATCACGTCGAGCACAACAAGTAAGCCAATGGCAATGGCGGCGATCCTTGACTTCCCTGAAAGCTCCAGAAGTTCCGCATTCTGTTTGTGATCAAATTCAAAGTGTGGCTGATCCATGGATCTTGGTTGTTGTTTAGGGTTGTTCTCAGGTGCTGATTTTCAGGTCAAAACTTGGGGCCGACCAGCCATCTGGACGCCCCTCGAAGCCCCCCGGGGCATCGATTTTTGGCAGAAGCACAGTATTGGCAAAGTTCAGATAATTCTCTTCGCTGTCCCATATTGAGACAACAAGTACTCCCCCATCGGCTTGCCCTGCCGCAAAATAAAGGTTTCCTCGGGGTAGTTTCCCGCCTGGATGGACCACTTCGCTTTCCTTCCAATATTGCTCTTCAGTTGCACCTGGCCAGAAGTGGGAAATGATATGGGCCATGGCTGGTTCTTCTTAGAAAATCCTACTTTAAGCTGCTTTTGGTGCATGAAGGTTGGCTCTGCCAATACTTTTCGTCGAGCTCTAGTGGCTCCGCCCCTAGGCCAATCACTTATTCTGTAGTGGTTGATACTTTTGGGCGGTACCCCTCTCTATTCAAATGGGGTCAATATCTTCTAGGGCAGCAGCATGGATCGCTTAAGAGCCCTTTTCGATTCTGTTGCAGTTGGTGGCATCACAACGGTCCAGCAGATCAAGGACAAGGTGTCGATTAGCGGCATCGTGGTTGATGATTTCCGGCTGAGCAAGGCCATGGCAAGGCTTGCAGAAGTAGGTGATGCTCCAATCACATTTGAGTCATTTCAGATTGCCGTTTCCAGCGAATTGTTAATGTTGAATCGTGTCTTTACGAATCAGCTTGTCATTCCAGACTGGCAAGATTTTTGTAATGACATTGAGACTATATACGATGCAGTAGAGCCCGATCATGGGGGCCATAATGCTGACTATATTCCTATTCTCAGAGATGCCGATCCCGAAAAGTGGGGTGTGGCTGTTTGTACCGTTGATGGCCAGCGCCTCCAGCTTGGAGATGTGGACGTTTATCACTCTATTCAGTCGGTATCTAAACCACTTACCTACGCCTTCGCCTTGGAGGAGAGTGATTTCGAATCCGTACATCAGTATGTAGGAGTCGAACCATCTGGTCGACCATTTAATGCCCTGGATTTGCTACCTGATTTCAGGCCATTCAATCCTTGCGTCAATGCAGGGGCGATCATGATGGCTGGTCTTGTTGCATCACTAAGGCCTCAAAAGAACTCGCGAGAGATTACCCAAGAGATTATGGACCTTTGGTCCGGCCTGTGCGGTGAATCGGCACCTGTGAAGTACAGCGAGGAAACGATGTTGTCTGAGCGCGAAACTGCAGATAACAACTTCGCAATCGCTTACTTATTGAAGGGCCGTAAGGGCCTTCCCGGTGGTGTCGACCTTCACAAAATGGTTGACGTGTATTTGTCATGTTGCAGCATTGAGATGACTGCTAGTATGCTTTCTATTGCAGCTGCCACCCTCGCTAACGGTGGTGTCTGCCCAACGACTGGTCGGCAAATACTGACCACAGAAGTGGTCAAAAAAACCCTTGCAGTAATGCAGGCGGCGGGAATGTACGACAGCGCTGGTGTGTTCACCTTGGAAGTAGGACTGCCAGCAAAGTCTGGCGTTGCAGGTGCGGTGATGGTTGTTGTACCCAACTTAATGGGTTTCGCAACATTCTCCCCGCGACTCGATCCCTACGGCAATTCGGTTCGTGGGGTCGCTTTTTGTAGGCAGTTGGTTGATCGGTTTACTTTTCATATGTACGACAGTCTTTCTGGTGGCAGAACAGGGTGCAAGCGTGATCCAAGGGCTTCGCAAAATAGCCGTAAAAAGCGAGACCTTTCCGATCTTTCCTGGGCTGTTTCTTACGGCGATTTTTATGCTACCAAGGTTCGAGACTTAATGCTCGACTGCATGCTCTCAATCTGTTTGGCGGATGGCGAAGTTGATGAGCTTGAGATTGAAATGATGGCATCTGCCTATGCTGAGATCATGGATCAACCAGCTGATCTCAGCCTATTGAGGGGGTTGGCACAAGGACGTTATCAGGAATTCATTGATGCAGGGGCTGCTGCCGTTGGTCCGTTCGAACAGTTGATTGCCAGGCTTGAGAGTGAGCGCGCGCTTTTGGATGATAATGCCCGTGAAATGATTCTCGAGTCTGCTTTTCGTGTGGCTTGTGCTGATGGAGTGATCGAGGACTCCGAAGATAGGCAGCTCAGGTCGATCGCCAAATCGCTAGATATTAATGAAGGAGTCTTAGAGCTTGAGATTTTACAATTTCAGCGGGAGCTGGCTGCCAATGGTCTTGAGCCGAGCCTTTGATTTTAGTTTGACACCATGCCAAGAGCGGTCACTTGATAGGCGATCCGCTGGAGTACTTCACCGCTCCGGGAGACATCCAAGTTGGCCTGTAGTCGAATAGCGTGGATCACCGGACTTTCGGTCTTAACTAAAAAGTTGTTGACCCCCCAAGAAGTATGCGCGCTTCCGCTAAGGCTATTCAGCCCGATGTAAGGGACGGCCTGGGTGATCTTGAAGCTTTGACCGGTTCCCAGTAAGTCATTTGGGACTGCAAGGTCAAGGGTGAGATCTTCTTGATATGTATTGGCGTTGGCTGATTCTACGGACCAGCCCGGGGCTTTTAAATTGACCTCAACAATGCCTGACAGCATTAGGATTTTCTGATTGTCAGGCAGTGAATAGTGAAGTGAATGGACTGAGAAAAACCGTTCAGACTGGATTGGATCGCTTTGATCGAGATGCATTGATGGATTGCTAAGTTCCTCCATTCTACGCCTGGTCTGCTGCTTTTGCATGTTTCCCTCTGTCAAGCATTGATCAGGGTCGTAGATGGGCCTGATTTGGTAGTTTTACGCGCTAACTCTGCTGCATGGTTCCCGCTTCAATTCTCGTCTACTCATTAGGATTTAAATCAGCTAGCTTTTGAAAATGTGACCGAGCCGTAACTGTGCCTGAGCCGCAAGATCGTGGACGTCTTCTAGGCCTACTTGCGATCTCCCCACGCATAAAATTTTAGATGATGTTCTGGTGCAGTTTTATCCGGAGGTCCCAGTAGAACCCATGGAGCTTGATCTACAGGAGGCCAACATAGTCAGACCTATGGTTTCGCGTCCTTTCACTTCTGGCTATCCGGGTGCCACGCTTTGGTGGGTTGAGGACGATCTTGAGCTTTGCCGCTTGGTGGCACCCCAGCTCGTGGCTTGCAAATGGGAGTTGCATCTTTTTCACCATCCTTCTCCCATGCTGGCTTCGTTATCCCATGGTCGGCCTGATCTGTTGATTCTCGACCAAGTCCTGCCAAAGCAGACAGGGCAAGATGTTCTCGGAGGGCTGCGCGAATTGGGCCACTCGTTTCCTGTGTTGATTCTGTCGGGTATGGGTAGCCCCTCGGATCGGATTCTTGGCTTGGAAATCGGTGCCCAGGATTATCTGGTGAAGCCATTTCTTGTCAAAGAATTGCTCTTGCGCTGTGAGCATTTGCTTGGAGCCAGCAAGGGCTTTTCTGAGGGTCCGTTCCTGCATGAGCAATCAATCGATCTTGGGGAGGTGTGTTTCTCGCCCCACCAATGCTGTTTAGAGATGGCCGGTGGTACGTCGGTCTCCCTCAGCCCAGGCGACAGCAGGTTGCTCCTGGAGTTGTGCCGCGCCATTGGTCAGGTTGTCTCCCGCGGCCAGCTCGCCCATGCCATTGGCAGCAAGGTGCACGTGGATTCCAGTCGCAGCATTGATGTGCGGTTGGGTCGACTACGGCGCCTGTTGGAGGAGGTGTCGCACGGCTCCTTGACAATCGAGTCGGTCAGGGGCCAGGGCTATGCCCTGCACCTCCCTTCCCAGATCGATGCCCCGGCTCGAGGTCTTGGCCGCCCATGAGGAGATCGGTTCTCCTGAATGCCAAAGATCGTAAACAACTGCTGGTCTGCTGTTTGGTGGGCATTGCCGTGGGTGTGGTGGTGGTGGCGGCTGGCTTGGCTGTGCGCCATCTCCTTGGCCACGGAGCTCCGGATTGGGATTTGGTGGTTGGCTTGAGCTTCAGCCTCGGCATCCTGCTGGGCTTGCTGCTTTTCCTCTGGCGCCAGCTCTGGCAGCCCCTCAATGAACTGCTGATGGCCCTCCCCCTGCTGGTGCGCCATCGGGTTCGCCTGGATCTGGGCCATGGCATTGCTCCGCTGTTGCTGCTGAGCCATCGCATCAACCTGCTGCTCGAGACGCTTAACCGCAAGACCGCATCGCGCCAAAGGCGCCTTGATGGAATCGCCCATGACATTCGTGGACCCCTCACGCGCTTGCAGTTGCGGGTAGAGGCCCTTCAGCACGGGGGGGGATTTGACTCCGACGCCCTGGCTGGTCTGCAGGCTGACCTCAACGCCCTGCTGGCCCTTGATCGGGATCTGGATGCCATTGCGATCAAATCGCCCGATCCTCCCCCCCGCCAACAGGTGAACTTGGAGGCCTTCTGCCGGAAGCTTGCCAAGAGTTACGGCCCTGATCGCGTTCAGATCACGATCCCACCGGTCTGCCTGCGGCTGGATCGCCATTTGCTACAGCGCAGCCTCAATAACCTGATCGACAATGCCCTGGCCTATGGCTCCCCTCCCGTAGTGGTGTCGTTCGAGAAGGGTGCAGACCACATCGTCATCAATGTCGATGACCACGGAGCTCCCCCTCTCGCCCCAATGGAGGGCAACGGCAGCCCAGCGCCCGCGGGCTCGCCGATTCCCCCCATCCATCGCGGTTTGGGTCTGGCCATCGCTGAGGGCTTTTGCAGGCAGCATGGCGGCAGGCTGGTTTTGGGGAGATCCCGGCTCGGGGGCCTGCAGGTGGGTCTTCATCTGGGCAACCACACCCTGGCCAGGCAGAGGCTGGTCAGCCAGTGCCGCTGATGGAATCTGAAGCTGCCATCCGGGCGGCCCTTGGGGCCTGGCGTGGGCGGGAAGGGCCGTTTGCCGAAGCGTTTGGCCGCACCCTGGCTGCTCTGGAGGCGGGGGAGAGGGCCCGGGCGATTGATCTGTTGCTTGATTTGGGGGAGTGGGGCCAAGCCCGATTAGCGGTTCTGACCTGGTTGCTGGAGTGGTTGGACCAGCTGCCCCAGCAGGCCACCAGGACTGGGGCCTGCTGCGAGCCGTTGTGGCGCAGTTTGGCCAACGTGAGTGAACGCAACGCCGATGGGCAGCTGTTGGAGGTGTTCTGGCAGGGCCTGGCCCGGCTTCGGCCGCCCCGGTCCGAGCCCGGTGTTCTTCCCTTGGTGGGGGTGCCGATCCTCAATGGCCTGGCCCACCTGCGGCGCCTAGTGGCGAGTCTTGATGTGCCCATCCACACCCTCGCCATCGTTGACCAGAGCGGTGGGCGCAGCGATCCCAACTCCCAGGCCCTGCGCCAGGCCCTCGAGGATCTGGTGGCGGAAGGACTACCTGGGGTGGGCCGGGTGCGGTTGGCGCGGCCCTTTGGCAATGCGGGGGTGGCGAGCGCCTGGAACCAGATCCTGCTGGCTTTCCCGGAGGCATCCCTGGCCCTGATCGTTAACCACGATGTGGTGTTCCCCAGCGGGGTGCTGGCCCGGGCCCTGGCGGCCATGGATGGCAGTCGCCCCCAGTTCATGGCCCTGCTGCCGGGCAGTCGTGCTTTCTCGGCATTCCTGCTCACCGCTTTGGCCTGGGATGGGGTTGGCCTCTTTGATGAGCGCTTTTATCCGGCCTACTGCGAAGACCTCGACTACCGGGATCGACTCCTGGCCAACCCAGCGGTGGAGAGGGTGGACGGCAGTTTTGCCCATGCCGCCATGGCCCTGAGCAACCCCACAGGGAGCCGCACCCTGGCCGATGAGCCTGGCTTGGCCCTGGATAACCAACGCAGTTTTGCCCTGAATCGCCTCTGGTATCTGTACCGCCAGAGGGGGCCAGGTAGCCAATGGAGCCCGGCGGGGGCCTGGCGGCACCGGTGGCTGAGTCAATGGAGCTAACGGCTTCCCCCAGCGATGCCAGGGGTCCCGGGCCCTGGTTACGGCGGGCGATGGCCCTGATGGTGGAGCCCGACCAGGGCAGTGCGGCCAGTCGCCAGCGCCGGGCCCGCCAGGCCCTCGATCAGGCCCGATCCCTTGGGGCCCCAACGCCAACCCTGGAGGCCCTGGCCCAGGCTGCGGCGCTCCAGTGCCTGGGCCAGGCTCTGGCGGCATCAGGCCTCCTGCAGGCAGCGACCTGCACCCGGGAGTTGGCGGCAACAACGGAATGCCTAGGGCCGAAGGACAAGCCGACGGTGGACCTCCAGGTCTTGGATCGCTGGGTCCATCCCCGCTCCATTCGCCGCTACCAGGAGTGGATTCTTCGGGGCCAGGGCTTTCAGCTCCAGCTGGATGATGGCACCTATGAACTGGTGGGCTGCAGGGCCGATCTGGACCGCAACCGCCTGTTGCTGCGCCGCTACCAGGATGGGTTCTTGCAGGTGTTGCTCTCCAGCGAGTGCGGCGAGGGGTATGCCTTGACGGGCCAGCCGCTCCAAGCCCCAGGCCCCGAGGACGGGCTGTTTGCCCCGTTGGGGCCGGCGATTGTGCGGACCGGGAACGAAAATTTTGCCCATTTCCTTTGGAATGAGCTCGATCCCATCCTGGAGATGCTCAGATCGGGGCAGCCCCTGGAGGTGGTGCAGGACACGGACACGGTGCTGGCCCTGGCTGAGTTGGCTGGGGTGCGCTGTCTAGATCTCCCGGCGCTTAGCCAGAGAACGAGCATTCGGCTGGGGGGCACCTTGGTGACGGAACGGGCGCGCCAAACCGTGCTGGCGGCCCTCCGGGCCGCGCCCCTCGAACCCCTGCCGGCGGAGCGCGCCAGGCCCCTGATTTTGCTTGGCGTGCGGGGGCCGGGCCGTCGGGAATTGGCTAATGAGGAGCAGTACTACGGGGCCCTGATTGCGGCCCTGCGCCAGGCCTATCCATCCGGCCTGATTCTTTTGGATGGATTTACCTATCAGGGCCATGGCCGCGGCGTTGGGGTGGTGGAGCAGCGGGAGCAGGCCTGCACCGCCCGGATAGGGCGGATCATCACGGCCTGTGGTGGATCCCAGCTGGAGAACCTTTCTGGGTTGGGCTTTCCGGCCTGGTTGCAACGCAGCGAGGGGATCCGGTTCTACGTGACCCACGAGGGAACGATGCAGCACAAGGTGGGCTGGCTTAGACCCCAGATTCCTGGGCTGGTGCTGGTGGGATCAGCCGACGCTGCAGCCATTGCCAGCTGGCATCGCCAGCAGTGTGAGGGGGCGGGCGTGGTGGCCACCCTGCCTCCTGCCCTGTTTGCCCAGGAAGCGAGTCCAACGGCGATTCCACCGTTGGAGCAACGCAATCGCCCCTTTCGCATTCTGGATATTGATGTAGCGGTAGAGCTCACCATGGCCCTGATCGCTGCAACCATTCATTCCGGCATGAATGTCACCGCCAATGCGGCAGATGTACCGTCGATTGGTGGGTGTCATGGTTGAAACCAATTGGTATTCCGTGGTCTATCTAGCCTGATGCGCAGGGTGCGAATTGTTCTGGATGATGAAGAAGCTAATTTTTTATATATTTGGGTATTACGGGTCTAAAAATGCCGGTGATGAGGCTTTCAAGCTGGCCTTCCAGGAGCTTTTGCCGAAGGGCGCTGAGTTGCGGTTTATTCGGCCTTCGGAGCTGGCGGGAAATATCGATTTGGTCAAGGAGATCCATCACCAGGTGGCAGAAGGGAATGCCCATTTAATTGTGGGAGGTGGCGCGATCATTGGCGAACCCTATTTCTGGGAACACATCCCGCCGGCAACCCCCTTCCACATCATCAGCGCCGATATTGGATCCAAGGAATTTTTGCTGAGCCGCTATACGGCAACCCTCGAGTATGCCAAGACCTGCTGGATCCGGAGTGAGGCGGATGCCCAGCTCCTTTCCGATTTGGGGGCTGGGGGCCCCTTCCATTTCCTGCCAGATATTGTCCATTCCCTTGCCCCTTCTCCTAGGCAAGTGAGCCAAATTGAAGAGATGGAGCCCCAGGCCCGCAACCTAAAGTTGTTGGAACGTATGGCTGGATGCTGCGAGAACACCATGCCGCCAGCCCAGTTGCGCAATAAGAATGTGGCGGTATTTCTCTCGGATCACTACTACGATTACAAGACGATTGGTGCCACCAATGTTCTTGAAGGAATCGAGCGGGAGGCGGCGGATAAGATGTATCTGAGCCATCTGCGCATGGCTATGGATGAGCTGCTCCAGTATTACAACCTTTACTTCTTCAGTCTGAGTTTTTGGTACAACTCGATCGACTCTTTCGTGGGTTATCAGCTGGCCCGCTCATCGCGCAATGCTCCTCTCTACAACCTGGTCAACCGCTATCTCGAACCGGCTGAGATTTTGGCTTTGATGCCCTATTTTGATCTCGCCATTTCGATGAAGTTCCACGGCCTGATCTTCCCGATGGCGGCAGGTGTACCCGTGATGAATCTGGGCACCTCCAAAAAAAATCAGGACCTGGCCAAGCAAATGGGTCTGGTGTCTCTTTCTCCTGAGGAGCTCACGGTCCCAAGCTTCCTGCAAACCCTCAAGCAGGTGGAGTCGTTGGAGTACACCACGTCCGTTGCTGAAACCCAGCGGCTGGCCAGGGAGTCGATCCTCACCGCCTTTGCCCAGCCGCGGCTTTGGGACTGAGAAGGGGCCTTTAGGCGAGATCGACCTGGGCAAAGGCTTGCCCGTCATCCAGCTTGGCGATCAGGTCCGGCATGGCGAGGCTGAACACGCAGGTGCGGCAATCAAACAGGTTGAAGAACAGGCGTAGTTCCTCATCCACCACCAGGGCAGCACTGACGTAGCAAACCCCGTCGTTCTTGCGGAAGCCGGCGTCGTTGG
>CAIYSK010000402.1 GCA_903928835.1 uncultured cyanobacterium | reverse complement strand
GCCTTTGGCAAGGTTGTAGATGCGGTGGTGACATTGGTCATGGGGTCAGTTCTCCAACCAGCCTTAAAGGCTGACAACGTCGGTGCAATCACTAACTGGCCGGCAGGCGCGTTAATCGTTGCGCTGATCAATTTCCTGGTGATTTCCTTTGTCGTGTTCTTGATCGTGCGTTCGATTGAGGCGCTGTATCGCAAGAAGGATGCTGTGGTCGCTCCCGACACCCAGGCTCTGCTTGCCTCTGCAGTCACTCGCCTTACCAAGGCTCTCGATCGGAAGCAGCTCTAAATGCAGACCTGTGGATGCCATGTGGCGGTTCTGGCACTGAAGCTCGAAAGGACAGGAACCGAGATCGGGGAACATCCACTGCCGCAACTGTGATGGGGTTGACCTCGCCATCCGGCCTTGGCCAAGCCCCGCTTATGTGCAAACTCTGACGTAAGTCTCCATCCAGAGCATCTGAGGGGAGGGTTGTGCCACTGTCTTGGCGGCGCATTGCGCCGGATTGTGTGAGGACTCTCCTTGAACCGTTTTCAACAGCTGTTGGTGGCCCCTGCCGCCCTGGGCCTGCTCGCCCCTTTGGCTGCCCAAGCGTCCCAGCCTGACCTCAACCTCTCGGGCGTCAATCGCTATGCATCAAGCGATGAGCAGGTCACGAGCATTAGCCAGTTCGCCGATGTGAAGCCCACGGATTGGGCCTACCAAGCCCTCTCCAATTTGATCGAGCGCTACGGCTGCGTGGCTGGCTATCCCAATGGCACCTTTAAGGGGGGCCAGGCGATCACCCGCTTTGAAGCCGCCGCCCTGCTCAACGCCTGCCTCGATCGGGTCACCGAAAGCACCGATGAGCTCAAGAAGCTCTTGACTGAATTTCAAAAGGAACTGGCCGTGCTCAAGGGCCGTGTCGATGGCCTGGATGCCCGCGTGGGTGTTTTAGAAGCCAGGCAGTTCTCTACCACCACCAAGCTCTCGGGCGTCGCCTCGATGGTGATCGGCGGGGTGTCGAATGGTTCTGTTGCCGCAGCGGATGGCGAAGGCCAGGTGCCGGCCAATGGCAACCACATCGCGTTCAACTACAACGTGAACCTCAACCTCGACACCAGCTTTTCCGGTAAGGACTTGCTGCGCACCACCCTGCGCTCCAACAACTTCCAGAAGAGCGTGTTTGGAGAAGACGGCACCGCTGCCTTAGAGGATGCGGCTGAACCCACGAACGTGGGCGCCGATGCCGTTGGCATTAGCCGCCTCTTCTACCAATTCCCGATTGGCGACGCTTTCACCGCGACCGTTGGCGCCAAGGTGCGCCAGGACGACATGCTCGCGATGTGGCCCAGCGCCTATGAGGGCGACAGCATCCTCGATCGCATGCACGCCGCTGGCGCCTCCGGTGCCTACAGCATGAACATCGGCTCTGGCGTGGGCCTGTCCTATCAAAAGAACGGCTTTAGCCTCAGCGCCCTCTACATCTCCAACCAGCTGAGCACCGGTAACTCCTCAACCGTGTCGAATACGGCAACGGAAACCAGCGTGTCGGGCTTTGGCAGTGGCGCCACCACCACGGCCCAGGTGGGCTACGCCGCCAAGAACTGGGGGATGGCCTTTGCCTACAACTACACCCAGG
>CAIYSK010000401.1 GCA_903928835.1 uncultured cyanobacterium | reverse complement strand
GATATGCCATCAGGCTGCGGTCAAAGGTGCCCTGGCAGTAGTCGCTCCAGATTTGGGCGGCGATGGCGGGGGCTTTTGCGACTGCCACAGGGTCAGTCCAGCGACGCAGGCGGTTGATGAAGGCGTCTCTCCCGCCAATCCGCACCCTCACCTGGAGGCTGCCGTTGTTGTTTCTCAGGGAGGGGGGCTTCTGCACTGAGTGCCATCGCTGCTGACACCAGGGCTACGGCTGCACCACTGACAAAGCCAAGCCAGCCACCTCGGCTTGTAGCCCTTCTTAGCCCTGGGCGGTCTCTGGGAGGGAAAATCTGGGGATTTTTCTGGGAGTGGCTTGAAGATTGGCTGGGAGACCCAGGGCGATCACTGGGATCTCAAGGCCATCTTGGGGTCGTTGAAGTCAGGGCTCGCTTGACGCAGTGGTGGATGCCATAGCTCACATAGACATAAAACCGCCCAGGCTCCCCAAACAGGGTTTCGTTGCTGGGGGTGCGGCGGCGATAGCCGTGACAGGCGGGCTCCTCCTGGGAATACGCCTCCGTTTCCACAATCACAGCTCGCAGCAGTTCGCCATCTAGTTGCCGTTTCACCAGCAGGCAGCCAATCAGCTCAGGTGCCACCTCTTCTGCGGGGCGGCAGAAGAACGTTCTTGGCAGGCCTGGGAGGGCTTGGATGGGCACAGTGGCTATGGGAGTGGCGATGGGAGAGCTATGGGGGATTGATTCAGAATGGTCGAGGAATCCTTTCAGGAGCCCTGGGTGGCGGTATGAAGGGAAGCGAGAACACCGTTCTGGGCAATGTCAAAAGAGCAACTGCAAGCCCTGCTTGCCAAAGTGGATGACGATGTGGACTTACAGGAAAAATTCAAAGCCGCGCCCGACCTGGATGCCGCTGTAGCAGTTGCCAAGGAGGTTGGCTTTGATGTCTCCAAGGCAGATTGGCTGGAGAACAAACGTCTCATTGGCCCCCATTGGCTATGGGAATGGAGCTGGATCTAAAGGCACACCTGTCGCTACAGGCAGAGAAAGAACGACTCGATTAGTGGGCAGCGATTGGTGGCGATAGAACAACCCATTCAGCGCTTGATTACCAAAGCCAGAGCAGGCAAAACCAACACAGAAAGTAAACTGCCGCCCAGCAGTGCCGCTTCAACTTCGGGTGACATCAAACCGGCCTGAACCTCCAAATAACCCACCACAATCGGCAAATTCAGCGACTGGGAGACCAACAGCGAAAAACGCAGCCTTTGGATGGGATCCGGCAGGGTGCGGCGGTACAGCAACCATTGGGGGAGGCCTCGAATCACCACAATTCCTACCAAGCAGACCAGCGGCCCCCAGGGGTTGGCAGCAACGGACGCCAAATCAAGCCGTGATCCGGCAACCACGAAAAACAACGGCACAAACAGGCCGTAGGCCGAAGTCTCCAGCTGCTTCAGCACCGCTGAGGTCTGCGGGTTCTCGATGTACCGACGCATGACCAATCCCGCCAACAGCGTTCCCATCAAGATGTCGACCCCTAAATGCACCGAGAGGGCGATCAGACCCACAATCAACAGGTAGAGCAACTGCAGCGGGGTAGCCGAGGCAGTCCCAACCTGGGAGACCAGCCAGGGCCAACCCTTGGCCTGACGCATTTGAGCTGGCACCATCGCCAGCAGCCAGGCCACCAGAACCACCAAAGCCACGCTGAAAGCCGTGGTGATCGGATCAGCGGAGCCCAGCAGGAGCGCCACCGCCAACACCGGTCCCAATTGTCCCCAGGTGCCCGCACTAAAAAGCAGTCGTCCCAGCGGGGAGTCCCATTCCCCCGACTCCTGCAGGATCACCAGCAAGGTTGATAGGGCCGTGGAGCTGAGGGCCACCACCAGGGCCACTGGCCGCAGACCACCGCCTAGGGGCAGGGTTGATGCCACCAGCACCCCAACCCCCAGGGTTGCCAACCAACCAATAGCCCCCAAGCGACCCGAAACACCTCCCAGGGTCTTCTGATCGATGGTCAGACCGACCAGGGCAAAAATCAAACCCAGGCCAATCTTGGCGAACAAATCAATGGCCGGATCTGGCTGGAGCCAACCCAGCCCAGACGGGCCCAAACCAATGCCCCCGAGCATCAAAACCGCGACCGTGGGCACCTGGCCCCTGAAGGGCCGTGCCAAAAAAGGAGCGGCTGCCACCATGGCAACGATCACCAACAGGCCCTGGAGACCTGCACTCACAACAATCCTGCGTAGTCGCCCAAAACCTAGCCACGACCCCAAACCCCATGAATCGTTGGCTGAAGGGTTGGGGTGATTAGCAAACCTTGGTGTCGCTCCACCACCAAGGTGCCGTTCCGTCGCCAGAGTGATGCAAACCGGCCCAACCCCTTAGCACCATGGAATCCTCCGGGCTCACCCTCGCCACCGTGCTGGTGGCCACCAGTGGCCTGTTCGTGCTGGCCACCTTGTTCTTCGGCACCAAAGGCGGCTATTACGACAGCGACGACTACGACGGCAACGGCACGGCCCACTAGGGATGTTTCCTGGGGATCCTCCCTAGGGATTGCTGAGCCGTTCAGCCTCGGGGCAATCCTCTGAGGTGACCACATCATCGGGGTCACCACTGCGGCAGACGTAGGCCAGCCGAGTGCTCACCGCCCCAATCGACTCGAGCCGCACGCTCTCTTCCCAGGTGTGGGTTTCGTCGTCGTCTTCGGCGTCGTAGCGGAGGGTGACCATGTCACCTTCGATGGCCACCACCAAGGCCTCCTCCACCCAGCGCTGTTGATCGCGTAGAAACACCCACACCGGGCGCTTCTCGCTGCAAAACTGATCGAGCTTTCGATGCAGCATGGGCCCCACCGGAGCTGCTGGCTCTCCAATCCTAGGCAAGCCCACCAAGGTTCAAGCTGTTCACCATGACCTTTTCAGCCCCAAGCTCTCCTCCCGGGGCCACCGCCCCCTCTGCAGAAGCGATCCGGCTGCAACTGCGCAGCTGGCCAGAGGTGGAGGCCTACCTCCAAACCTGCAAGGGGGTGATTGTGCCCTTGGGTTCCACCGAACAGCACGGACCCACCGGCGCCATTGGCACCGATGCCCTCACCGCTGAGGCCGTGGCCCTGGAGGTGGGTCGCCGCAGCGGTGTGCTGGTGACGCCAGCGCAAGCATTCGGCATGGCCGAGCATCACCTGGGCTTTGCCGGCACCGTGAGCTTGCAGCCCTCCACCCTGCTGGCCGTGCTCCATGACGTGGTGCTCTCCCTAGCCGGCCACGGCTTTGAGCGGATCTTCGTGATCAATGGCCACGGCGGCAACATCGCCACCGCCAAGGCGGCCTTTGCCCAGGCCTATGCCACCGCCGCGGCCCGGGGCTTGCCCCATGCCGATCGGCTGCGCTGCAAATTGGCCAATTGGTTCATGGCCGCACCGGTGATGCGCGAAGCCCGAAGCCTCTATGGAGATCGCGAGGGGCACCACGCCACCCCCAGCGAGATTGCCCTCACCCTGCACCTGGAGCCCACCCTGCAGGCCAAGCAGCGCCCCCTGCCGGAAGCAGCCCCCGCCGGCCCCATCCACGGCCCAGACGATTTCCGCCGCCGCCATCCCGACGGCCGCATGGGCTCCGACCCCTACCTGGCCCAGGCAGACCACGGCGCCCGTTTCCTCGATCTGGCCGCCACCGCCCTCAGCAGTGATCTGGAAGCCTTCCTGGCCGAGGCGCCCTAACCGCTAGCGTCCCCCCCAGGACAAGGGCCCATCCAGCGCCATGAGCAAGATCTCCGCCGACGACGTCCGCAAGGTGGCAGGCCTGGCCCGTCTCGACCTTCCGGAAGACAAGATCGCCACCTACACCGGCCAGCTGGAGCGCATTCTCGAGTACGTGGCCCAGCTCGAGCAGGTGGATACCGATGGTGTGCCCCCCACCACCCGGGCCGTGGAAGTGGTGAATGTCACCCGGGACGATGCCGTTGATCCCACCCTGGTGCGCGAAGAGCTGCTCAACCTCTCGCCCCAGCGGGAAGGTGACTTTTTCCGGGTGCCAAAGATCCTGGCCGATTAACCAATCAGAGCGCACTTGCGCCTAGTTCACCTACCTACGCCTAGCGCACTGGTGAAATAGCGGTGCGGTGAAGCACCTCAAGCACCCGGCGACGGGCATGGCGCGTGGGCATTAAGGCGGCGATGGGGCGCAACTTGCTGCGGCGCTTGCGGTGGCTACGCACGCCAAGAAAGATGTCGTAGAGAAAGTTGAAACCATCACTGCGGGTTTCAAACAAGCCCAACCGCTGGGGCGAACCCTTGGCATCCAAAATGTGCTGGGTAGCGTGATAGGCAGGTCGGTATTCAAACCAGGGAATAGATGGCCAAAGGTGGTGGATCAGGTGATAGTTCTGACCCATGATCAGCCAATTCAAAGCTCGGCTGGGATAGACCCGGGCGTTGTGCCAGCGATTGCGGGATTGAAAGGGCCGGTGGGGCAAATAATCAAAAAACAAGCCCAAGGTGACACCCACAAGCAAGGCCGGGGCAAACCAACAATTAAAAATAAAATCGAGAAAACCAAACTTCACTGCAGCAATCACGATGCTGGCAAAAATGCCGCGGGCTATTCCCCACTCCAGCAATTCTTTGTGGCGCCACAAACGCCTTTGAAAGAAGAAAAACTCGTGATAGAAAAAGCGGGGCGCAATCAGCCACAAGGGGCCAAAGGTGCTCACGATGTGGTCGGGATCGTTCTTGGGGTCATTCACATGGGCATGGTGCTGCAAGTGCACCCGCGTGAACACAGGAAAACTGAAACCCAACAGCAGGGCCGCGCCATGGCCCATCAACGCATTCCAGAAGCGGTTGGGATGGGCGGCGTTATGGCAAGCATCGTGAATCACGGTGCCCTCCAGATGGAGCGCCAAAAAGCCTGTAGCCAGAAGCACGCCTAAGGGCCACTGGCCCACAAACCAGCCCCAGATCGTCAGGGCGGCCAAGGCATAGCCCCCCAAAAACAGGGCCACCGTTGGATTCCAGGCAGCTGGTGGATCAAGAAATTCCTTCGGAACAGAGCGCGGCAACGGCGAGCTGGCTGGGGCAAAGGCAGCGGAATCCAGCCCATCAGAGGGTCCTGCGGCAGGAGCTGAGACGCCAGTCAGAGCCTGTGTCATTCCAGAAGCTGCTCCATAACCACCCCCAAATAGAGCCACCTAGAAGAGTCGCGCCAAACGAGTCCGAAGACCCATTGAGTGCGTGCAATTTAAGAAACTGCGGATGCCCACCGGGGGACTTGAACCCCCACGACCAAAGCCACTGGTACCTAAAACCAGCGCGTCTACCAATTCCGCCAGATGGGCAGAAGTCGACTCTAAGGACCCGACCCCAGGCCTGGCCAGAATGGGTACATCCATCTCCAAGATCATGGTTGCCACCCTGGGTGGCCTAGCCGCCCTGCTGGTCGGTCTGGCCATCCTGCTGTTGCCCTTGCTCGCCACCGAGCTGAGCCGCCCCCGCGACTCCGCCTGGGGAGCCGTGATGCTGCTGCTGGGCCTGGTGGTCGTCAGCAGCCGCGATCGGCTCACCGGTGCCCCCATGCTGGCTGTCCTGTGCGGGGGCCTACTCATCGGACGCCTGGCCCTGGAAGTGGGCCAGGGTCGCTGGCGCCAGCTCACAGACGATGAGCAAACCCGGCTGGGCTCGATCGAGCGCTGGAGCAGCAGCCTCAAGCAACTAGGTGCCACCACCGCCAAGCTCTCCAGCCTTGTCGGCAGAGCAGCTAGGGGCTTGGGCAGTTGGATCGGAGCCCAAGGACAAGCCAAAACCACCACCAAGCGCTGGATCCGGCCAGAGGAGCCCCCCACCCTGGTGGTGAGCTCCCTGGTGGAGGTTGAGGCCCTGATCCAGGCAGCAGACGACAACCAGGCGGGATAATCCCCGTTTGATGCCCCAGGCGACGTGTCCGCAAGCTCCGCCTCCACTCCGGCCAACTACAAGGACACGCTCAACCTGCTGCAGACCCCTTTCAACATGCGGGCCAACGCCAAGGTGCGGGAGCCCGAGCTCCAGGCCTTTTGGGCCGAAGCCAAGCTCTACGAGCGGCTCAGCCAGCACAACCCAGGCGAGAGCTTCACCCTCCACGACGGCCCCCCCTACGCCAATGGGGCCCTGCACGTGGGCCATGCGCTCAACAAAATCCTCAAGGACATCATCAACAAAACCGCCCTGCTGCAGGGCAAAAAAGCCCGCTTTATCCCTGGCTGGGACTGCCACGGCCTGCCAATTGAGCTGAAGGTGCTCCAAGGGCTGGGCAGCAGCGAACGGCAAGCGCTCACCCCCATCAGCCTCCGCAAAAAGGCCCACGCCTATGCCCTCGAGCAGGTTGAAGGCCAGAAGCAGGGGTTCCAGCGCTGGGGCATCTGGGCCGACT
>CAIYSK010000400.1 GCA_903928835.1 uncultured cyanobacterium | reverse complement strand
CGGCTTACCCCCTGGCGCAGCAACTCCACATTCAAGGCGTGGGAGAGATTGCGCAGCCGTTGGGCGATCGCCCGCTCAAAGCCATCAAGCCAGAGCAGCAAGGCCACCGGGTTCCTTGGTAGGTGCGCCTGATCCCAGGGCGCTAAGGGCTTTGTGTCAGCCGCTATGTCGCTCTCGTCGTCACTTACCTCGTCGTTGCCATCGTCGGCGTCATCGCCAATCTCATCGCCACGAAGAGAGCCTTCAAGATCCCTGGCCTGCAGCGAAGACGAGAGGACCTCTCCGAAGGCTGCCACCATCGCTTCGACGGCTTGAAGATGCTCCACCTCATCCATGTCGGATGGAAGCTCTAAACCGGAATCGTCATCCTGGCTAGGGCCATGGGATTCTCGATTCCCAAACGGCGAGCCCCCGTCCTCCATCGGCAACAGCCCCGAGATGGAACGGGGTTCAAACAATTCCGGAGCCAGCGGCAAGGCCAGGCCAAGGTTGATTGAACCTTCCGGGGTAGGGAGCGATGGGGCGTCCCCATCCCTGGAAGCCCTGGCCTCCAGCGCAGCGATCAGCCGCTCTTGGTTCGACCGTTTGGAGTTGAGGCGCTTGCGCTCCAACTGGCCCGCCAGATAGGCCACCTGTTCCACCGTGAGCAAGCTGGTGGTTCGGGCCACCAAGCTGGCCATGCGTTGGTGAAGGTGTTGGCGTTGACGACTTGGGAGCTCTTGATAGCGACTGGGCTCAACCTGGGTGGCCAAATGGAAACAGGCTTGCTGAACGGCAGTCAACAGGCCCGCACGGAGCACCTGCAAATACAGGGCTAAATGGCGATAGAGATCTGGATTGGAAACGGCCAGCTGGCCCTGGTGATGGGCAAGCTGGCGTTTGACATCCTCACATAGGTCCACGCGAGCATCCGCAAGGCTGGAGCAACACAAGCCTGATGGGCTTCAAGCTGCGCCGCCCATGGCAGCCACTTCGGCCGCGAAATCGGCCTTTGCCACCTCAATGCCTTCGCCCAGGGTGAAGCGGGTGAAACGGCGCACCTGGATGTTTTCCCCAGCCTTACCAGCCACCAGCTTGACCAGTTCAGCCACGGTCATCGAGCTGTCTTTGATGAAGGGCTGATCGAGGAGAGCCAACTCCTTGAGGCGCTTGCCGATGCGGCCTTCCACGATTTTTTCCTTCATCTGATCGGGCTTACCTGCCAGGTCATCCCGACCCATTTCAATCTGCTTTTCGCGATCGGCGACTTCGGCAGGAATCTCATCGACGCAGACATACTCAACACTGGGGCATGCGGCGATCTGCATGGCCACGTTGCGGAGCAGCTCCTGGAATGCTTCACCGCGGGCGACGAAGTCCGTTTCGCAGTTGACTTCAACCAGCACGCCAACCCGGGCACCGGTGTGGATGTAGCTACCGATGGAACCTTCGGCGGCGATGCGGCCAGCCTTCTTCTCGGCGGTGGCAATGCCCTTCTGGCGCAACCACTCTGTGGCCTTGTTGGTATCACCGCCGCTCTCGGTGAGGGCCTTTTTGCAATCCATCATTCCTGCGCCGGTCATGTCACGCAGTTCCTTGACAAGCTTTGCGGAAATTTCAGCCATGGTCTTAAGGAGGGGTTAAAAACAAAGAAATCCCATGCTGGCCAAGGAAGGCGTTATCAGCTTCAGGGAGATTGGGATTGAGATTGGGATTGGGAAGTAGTGATGAAGACGCCACCCGTTGGTCAGGCCGAAGGATCCCAGTTGAGGGGGTCTTCGGCACTCTGACCGATGGGAGTGGTGATCAGGCGTCGTCTTCGCGACCTTGGTCGTTGGCTCCATGGCGACCTTCGTTGATTGCATCAGCCAAACGGCCCAGCACCAATTGCACCGAACGCACGGCGTCATCGTTGCAGGGGATGGGAACGTCGCAGAGGTCGGGATCGCAGTTGGTGTCGAGCATGGACACCAAGGGGATATCAAGCTTGCGCGCTTCGAGCACGGCGTTCGTTTCCCGGCGCTGGTCCACCAGAACGACCACGTCGGGCAGGCGGCGCATGTTCTTGAGACCACCCAGGTACTTCTGCAGGCGATCCAGCTCCCGGCGCAGAACTGCAGCTTCCTTCTTCGGACGCATCGCGATGGCACCGGAGCTTTCCATGCGCTCCAAATCCTTGAGTCGATCGATCCGGGCCCTCATGGTGGTCCAGTTGGTGAGCATGCCGCCCAACCAACGTTGGTTCACATAGCTGGCGCCGCAACGGCCTGCCTCCTGG
>CAIYSK010000399.1 GCA_903928835.1 uncultured cyanobacterium | reverse complement strand
CCGCAAATCCCAGGGTTTCACTCGAGGGGCAGGGGCAGTTGTCCACCACATTCACCACGGCCGGCCGGCCTTCAGCAGGTTGCTCCAGGCAATGGAGCAGGGCGCCAACGATGTCGTCCACGTGGACCCGCGAGAACACTTGGCCCTGCTTGTGGATCAGCCGGCTCTTCCCAGCCATCAAGGCCTTGAACGGCGAGCGCTGCGGGCCGTAAATCGCAGGCAACCTAAAAATCTGCACCGGTAAGCCGCTGGCCTGCCAGCCCTGCTCGGTGCGGCGGCGGGCTTGGCTGCGGCCCAGGGTGGTCAGGCATGGGGCGGTTTCATCCACCCAAGCTCCGCCGCAATCGCCATAGACCCCGGTGGTGGAGAGATAGCCCAGCCATTGCAAGGGCAGCTGGCGCAAGATCGGGCCTAGATGCTCCAGGGCGGGATCGCGGCCGCTGCGCTCCGGGGGCAGGGTCACCAGCACATGGGTGGTGCCGGCCAGGTCTGCAGCGCTTGGTTCTACAGAGCTGTCTGGGTTGAAGACCAACCAAGTGACCCTTGGTTGGTCGTTGCTGGGGGCCGCCTTGGCCTGGCGGCTGGTGAGCAGCACGGGTATGCCCAAGTGGGCCTGGGCGGCCTGGGCAAAGCGTTGGCCTGTGTAGCCGCCTCCAATCACCAGCAATTGGCCGGGGGGGTTGACAGCAGAACGGGTCATGAGTACATCTGTATTACTGCACAAGTTCAGCCATGGCCGCTTCCTTTTGTTCCTTGCCCGCTGGAGTGGCAGGACACCGTTCTAGGTCTGCCAGCTCCAAGTCGCTGCTGGGTCAGCGGACCCTGCGCACCGCGTCTGGCCAGCGCCCTTGGCAGCGCGAAGCAACGGTGCCGGCGCTGTTTGCGGCCGTGTTGTTGCTGGTGGCTGTGATCGCTGCGCCGGAGAGGCCTGGTGATCAGGCGGCCATTTGCCAGCGCCACAACGGTGTGGATGCCTGTAGGGTCTGGTGATCCTGGTTGTCTTCTGACACCTCTGGGGGGCTGGGATTGGCCCACTGCAGGAGCCTCAGGGCGAGGCGCAGGTCCCCATCGGTCCAGGCACGGATGGCCATGGCCCGACGCGGGTCGTAGAAGCTCTGACGCCGATACCAGGTAAAGGCGTCGGTGTCGCCTTTATGGCCATTACAAGCCAGGCAAGCGGGCACACAGTTTTCGGTGACGCTCAGGCCCCCGCGGCTTTGGGGGTGGACGTGATCGATGGATTCGGAGCGGTTCCCGCAGTAAATGCAGCTTTGGTCGGTAAAGCGGTGCAATGACTGGCGCCATCGCCTGACACGGAGCTTGGGGCAGAGGTCCTCGAGGAAAACCGCATCCCTGGCCTGCATCTGCATGACTCGGTTGGCGGAAGTTTGCCGTGGGTGCCAGGGGTGTCAATGTGTCGAAGATTGCACTTCCGCAGATGCGCTGCCTGCTGCGGTTGGGAGCTACGGGTCAAATCGAAGTCGTCAGCCCGTTTGATCCCGTTACCCAGGCCCAATTGCGCGCTATTCGGCCCCGGGGCCTTTGGTTAACACGCCGGTGCTGTTGGCAATTTCCCCTGGAATCGGCTCCCGCCCTGTTGCAGGCCCTCGCCGGCCGCTTTCCGGTGGAGCCCGAGCTGGCCGAATGGCTCGCCTGGATGCAGCAGCCCTTGCCCCCGCTGCCGCTCCACCGCCGGTTGGTGGCGGCAGCGGATCTGCAGGGTCCGCTGCCCGATGGGCGATCCCTGTTTGCCCACCAGCGCACCGGGGTTCGTTGGCTGTTGGCGCGCCGGGGGGCTGTGTTGGCGGACGCCATGGGCCTCGGCAAAACCCTCACGGCATTGGTGGCCGCCCGCGCCATGGTCCGGCTGGCCGATTGCCGGATTGTGGTGGTTGCCCCCGTGGGCCTGCATCTGCATTGGCGTCGCGAGGCGGCGGCCTTGGGCCTGGCCATCGAGCTCCACAGTTGGGCCAAGTTGCCCCGGGCCCTGCCGCCTGCGGGCACGGTGCTGATTGCCGATGAGGCCCATTACGCCCAGAACGGTTCCACCGGCCGTAGCCAGGCCCTGGTGCGGTTGGCGCGGCATCCACGCCTGCGGGCCATTTGGCTGCTCACGGGCACGCCGATGAAAAACGGTCGCCCTGCCCAGCTGTTTCCCCTGCTGGCGGCGATCGGCCATCCCTTGGCCGCCGATCAGCGGGCGTTCGAAGACTTGTTTTGTCAGGGCCATTGGCGGGAGCAGGGCGGCCGCAAGGTTTGGCAGGCCAATGGGGCCACCCGGCTTGACGACCTGCATCGGCTCACCCGTCCCCTGCTGTTGCACCGCAGCAAAACCGATTGCCTTGACCTACCGCCCAAGCAGCGGCGCCTGTTGGCGGTGGAGCTCGCCGAGGCCGAGGGGGATGGCTTCCAGCACCGCCTTCAAATCAAGGTCGACGATTACCGCCGCCGGGCCGCCCTGGGGGAGGTTCGCCGCGAGGCGGAAGTGTTGGCTGTCCTGACGGCCCTGCGGCAGATCGGCTCCGATTACAAACTGCCGGCCGCCCAAGAGCTGGTGAGCCTGTTGTTGGGGCAGGGGGAATCGGTGGTGGTGTTCACGGCCTTCGTGGCGACCGCCCAGCACCTAGCGGAGCAGTTCGACCAGGCTTGCCTGCTCACGGGTGCTTTGGTCCCTGCCCAAAGGCAGCAGCAGGTGGATCGCTTTCAGGGGGGCGATAGTCCGCTGCTGATCGCCACCTACGGCACCGGGGGCTTGGGTTTCACCTTGCATCGCGCCCGCCATGTGGTGTTGATGGAAAGGCCCTGGACCCCCGGTGACACGGAGCAGGCTGAGGACCGCTGCCACCGGATTGGCATGGGTGCCGCCCTCACCAGCCACTGGTTGCAGCTTGGGGTGGCAGACCAATTGGTGGATGGGTTGATCGAGAGCAAGGCTGGCCGGATTG
>CAIYSK010000398.1 GCA_903928835.1 uncultured cyanobacterium | reverse complement strand
CTGGAAGCGGAGCAGGCCCTGCGGGCCGAAGAAGATGCCCGGCTGCGGGAGCTCTATCCGCTGCCCGAAGACGAGGATGGGTACGGGGAAGAGGCTGAAGCCGAAGCGGACTATGCCGAAGAGGTCTCCTCTGAAGCTGAAGAACTCCCCCCTGAAGAACTCGCCCCCGAAGCTGAGGCTGAAACCGAAGTTGAAGCTGCAATCGACACCGAGGATGGGGCCCGGTGAAACCCAAGCCCGTGCTTCGGCGCTGCGTGAGCTGCCGAGAGTTGCTGAACCGTCAGCACCTCTGGCGAATCATCAGACTGGCCGAAGGGGGAATCGGGTTGGATCAGGGGATGGGCCGTTCGGCCTACCTCTGCCCCAATCAGGTGTGTTTAGAGGAGGCGAAACGACGCAAACGACTGCAACGGGCCCTGCGCTGCCAGGTTGCGGAAACGATCGTCGAGACTCTCGAACAGCGACTGAATACCAGCGCTGATCCCGCCTCTGAGGCAAGATGACCACTGGCCGCCAAGCGCGTGCGGCCTGGTTCCCCTCGGCCCCTTAACGGGCGGCCCTTGGGACCCGACCACTGGAGACCTTAATGACCAGCAGCGGCAAAGTCAGAATTTATGAGCTATCCAGGGACATGGGCCTGGATAACAAGGACGTGCTCGATGCCGCCATCCAGCTTGGTGTTGCCGCGAAAAGCCACAGCAGCTCGATCAGCGACGACGAAGCAGCGAAGATCCGATCCTTGATCTCAAAAGGCGGCTCAGCTCAACCAAACGCCGGAGCACCTGCCGGCGCCGCACCTAGCAAAGCAATCCTGTCGGTGAAGAAAGCGGAAGCCTCACCTGCTGCCGCCCCAGTCCAACCGGCGGCACCGGCACGACCCACCGCCCCGAGTGCACCCAAGCCACCCGCCGCCACTGCGGTCAAGCCAGCCATCTCGGCCAAGCCAGCCATCTCGGCCAAGCCAGCAGCTCCGGCCAAGCCCCCCGTGGTCGTGGCCAAGCCAGCGGCTCCAGCTAAGCCAGAAATTGTGGCGAAACCTGCAGCGCCGGCCAAGCCTGCGGCCCCAGCCAAGCCACCCATTGTTGTGGCCAAGCCAGAAATCGTGGCAAAGCCTGTGACTCCGACCAAGCCAGTGGCCGCAGTGCCCGCAAGGCCGATCACCCCCTCACCCAAACCAGCAGCCCCTACCTCCAAGCCAGCGGCACCCGTGGGCAAGCCCGCTGCACCCGCAGCCAAGCCGCCGGTGATCGCTGGCAAGCCGCCGCTGCCCAAGCCGGTGGTGATCGCATCGAAACCTCCTGCCCGTCCTGCATCAGCGGCTCCGGCGCCAAGCCGCAAACCCGAACTGCCTAGTCGCCCAGCCCCTGGCAAGCCCCAACTGGTGGGTCGTCCCGTCAGTGGCGCACCTGCGGGCACCAGCAGCCGTCCCGCACCGCCGGCCGGCCGCGCCCCCTTGAGCCAACGCCCGGCCCAACCCCAGCGCTCCGGCACTCCCGCCCCGATTCGCCCAGGTCAAGCCGGTGGCGCCCGCCCCGCCGCCCCTGGCCGTCCGGCCCCCAGCCCCCTGGAACTGGTCGGCAAACCCATTCGCCGCGATAGCGCTGGCCCTGCTGGCGCCGGTGGCAACCGTCCCGCAGCCCCTGGCCGTCCCGGGATGCCCACGGGCATGCGCAAGCCCATGGCTCCTGGGGAGCTCATGCAGCTGCAAAAACCCGGCCCCGGTCGCCCCATCGCCCCACCACCCAGGCGCGCCGGTGAGCGCAGTGAAGGAGGGGCAGCTGCCCCCGGAGGCGGCACAGGAACGCCTGATCTCGTCCGGCCCACCGCCACACCACCAGCCGCACCCCGCCGCCCCGGATTCCGCGCGCCCACCGCTCCCGGGGCCGCAGGCCGCCCCCGCCGTCCCGATTGGGACGACACCGCCAAGCTGGAAGCCCTGCGCAGCCGGACGCCGCAAAAGCAGCGCACCAAGGTGCACATCATTGGCGAGAACGATGATGCACTGACAGCCGAAACCGGTGGCTACGCCGGTGAGCAGGAAGCCATGGTGCTGCAGGCCAGCCTGGCCAGGCCTGCCAAGCCCCGCACCCCCGGGGCTCCAGCCGCCAAGCCGATGGCGGCCATGCGCAAGCGCAAAAAGGAAACCACCCGCCAGCGCCAGCGCCGCCGGGCCATGGAGCTCCGCGCTTCCCGCGAAGCCAAACAGGTTCGGCCGGAAATGCTTGTGGTGCCAGAGGGCAACCTCACGGTGCAGGAGCTGGCCGACAAGCTCAGCGTCGAGAGCTCCGAGATCATCAAGAGCCTCTTCTTCAAGGGTGTCATCGCCACGGTGACCCAAACCCTTGACCTCTCCACCATCGAAGCCGTGGCCGAGGAATTCGGCGTTCCGGTGCTGGAAGACGACGTTCAAGAAGCCGCCAAGAAGACGGTGGAGATGATCGAGGAAAGCGACTTCGCCCACCTGATCCGTCGCCCACCTGTGGTCACCGTGATGGGCCACGTCGACCATGGCAAAACCAGCCTGCTCGATTCGATCCGCAAAACCCGCGTCACCGCTGGCGAAGCCGGGGGGATCACCCAGCACATCGGTGCTTACCAGGTGGAGGTTCCCCACGCTGGAGAACTACGCAAAATCACCTTCCTGGACACACCGGGCCACGAAGCCTTCACGGCCATGCGCGCCCGGGGTACCAAGGTGACCGACGTGGCCGTGCTGGTGGTGGCGGCCGACGACGGCGTGCGGCCCCAAACCCTGGAAGCCATCAGCCATGCGCGGGCAGCTGAGGTGCCCATCGTGGTGGCGATCAACAAGATCGACAAAGAAGGCGCCTCCGCGGAACGGGTGAAGCAAGAACTCTCCGGTCTTGACCTGGTGGCCGAAGACTGGGGCGGCAACACCGTGATGGTGCCCGTGAGCGCCATTAAGGGCGAGAACGTCGACAAGTTGCTGGAGATGATCCTGCTGGTCACCGAGGTGGAAGACCTCAAGGCCAACCCGGATCGGATGGCGAAGGGCACGGTGATCGAGGCCCACCTCGACAAAGCCAAGGGCCCCGTCGCCACCCTGCTGGTGCAAAACGGCACCCTGCGCGCTGGTGATGTGCTGGCGGCGGGCCCCGTATTGGGCAAGGTGCGAGCCATGGTGGACGACACCGGCAAACGGGTGAAAGAAGCTGGGCCCTCCTATGCCGTTGAAGCCCTGGGCTTTAGCGAAGTGCCCACCGCCGGCGACGAGTTCGAGGTCTACCCCGACGAAAAAACAGCCCGATCTGTGGTTGGCGACCGCGCCAACGAAGCCAGGGCGACGCGCCTGGCCCAACAGATGGCCTCCCGCCGGGTTTCCCTGGCCTCGATGTCCAGCCAGGCCAGCGAAGGCGATCTCAAGGAACTCAACCTCATCCTCAAGGCGGATGTCCAAGGTTCCGTGGAAGCCATCCTGGGATCCCTCGAACAGCTGCCCCAGGGCGAAGTTCAGGTGCGGGTGTTGCTCTCTGCCCCAGGCGAGATCACCGAAACCGACGTGGACCTCGCGGCAGCCTCTGGCGCTGTGATCATTGGTTTCAATACCTCCATGGCCCCCGGTGCCAAGCGGGCTTCCGATGCCACGGGCGTGGATGTGCGCGACTACGACGTCATCTACAAACTGCTCGAGGACATCCAAATGGCCATGGAAGGCCTGCTGGAACCCGAAATGGTGGAAGAAAGCCTTGGCCAAGCCGAGGTGCGCGCCGTCTTCACCATTGGCAAAAACGCCGTCGCCGGTTGCTATGTCACCAATGGCAAGCTGCAACGCAACTGCAAGGTGCGGGTGTTCCGCGGCAAAGAGAAGGTCTACGAGGGCGACCTCAACTCCCTGCGTCGCAACAAGGACGACGTCAAGGAAGTGGCCACCGGCTTCGAGTGCGGCATCGGCACCGATCGCTTCAACAGCTGGCAGGAAGGGGATCGG
>CAIYSK010000397.1 GCA_903928835.1 uncultured cyanobacterium | reverse complement strand
GTCAAGGTTGGCCGAATCACTGAAGGCCGCATTGACCACGGGCTTGAGATCAGCCGAGGCCTCACCCCAAACCGCATCGAGGTTGGATTCTGCTGCCCGGGCCCAGTTGAGATTGCCCAGCAGGGTGTTGATTTCGCCGTTGTGACCCAATAGGCGCATGGGCTGGGCCAGGGGCCAGCGGGGCAGGGTGTTGGTGCTGAAGCGGCGGTGGTACACCGCAAAACTCACGGCAAAGCGTCCATCGCGCAGGTCGGCGTAAAACCGCGCCAACACTTCCGAACGCACCATCCCTTTGTAGACAACGGTGCGACTGCTCAGGGATGCGAAATAGAGGTCGCCGGGGCCAGGGCCCCAGGCTTCCCGGGCGCGATCGCCAATCCGGCGCCGCAGCCGAAACAGCAGGGCCTCGAGGGCATCCCCGGATAGGGCCTCTCCCGCGGGGGCCTCGCCAAGGGGCGCCAAGAGCCACTGGGCCATGTGGGGCGCGCTCTGGCGGGCCAAGGGACCAAGCACCGCGGGATCCACCGGCACATCGCGCCAACCAAGGCTCTGGAGGCCAAGTTTGGCCGCCTCGTCCTCTGAAAACTGAATCGCAGCAGCTCGCTTGGCCCCATCGGCGGGCAAAAACACCATGCCCAGGCCGCGCTCCTGGCCCTGGGAGGCCCCTGCCTCAGGCCAAACAGCCTCTAGCAGGGCCCAGGGGATCCCACAGAGGATGCCGGCACCATCTCCCGAATCCGAATCGCCACCACAGCCGCCGCGGTGCTCCATGCAATCCAGGCCGCGCAGGGCCTGTTGCAGCACCCAGTGACTGCGCTCCCCGCCGAGATGGGCCAGGAAGCCCACACCACATGCATCTTTTTCACCCGCCACCTCAGCCGGTGCAGGGCTGTCGCAATGGGGCCAAACGGGGCGAGACGAAAGAGGCATAAACCCGAGGGCGACTGCACCACCAGAGCCTCAGATCCTAAGGATCAGCAACCCCTTTCCATGGTCACGGGTTTAGCGTTCGCCAAGAATGGCCCACAGGACACCAGCATTGAGGCCTGCAAATTGAGGCCTGCAAGCGGCCCCTGGCTGATCAGCTGGCTGATCCCCCAGGTTTTGCCTGCCGTTGTGGGGCTCAGCAGCCAAGCCCAGGGATTTCCACCGCCACCGCCACCACCACCGCCGCCACCGCCCAGCGCCTTACACCGAAGCGCCTTACAGCGAAGCGCTCCACACCAGCCCACCGCCCCACGCCAGGTAAGCGATGGCATCCGCCTCTGGATCAATGGCCAAATCCAAGCTGCACGCTGGCGCTGGGTTGGTAGCCGCAGCGGGCTGCCCGACGAGCTCTGGCTCCCCCTTGAAGTTCTGCAAGGCCAACTAGGGGTGAGCAGCCGCAGCCGCCCCGATGGCAGCCTTGATCTGGAATGGTTTGGCCAACCCCTGACCGTTGGGCCTGGCGCCCAGGTCAGCCTCGACGACGAAGTGGCCGTCGACGTGGCGCCCCTCTTGCAGGCCTTGGGGGTAGAGGCCATCAAAAAGGGCCCTGAATTGCGGCTGCAGTTGCCCATCGCCCAGCTGTTGCAAGTGCGCACGGCCAACCAAGTCGGGCAGCGCCGGGTGGTGCTCGACCTCAACGGGCCGGCGATTGTGCGCACGAGCGAGGGTCGCTTGGAGCTCAGCATCCAGAGCAGTCCTGGCCAGCGGAGCCAGCTGGAGCTCCTGGGCTTGGGCAGCGCCCCCACCGCGCGCCAAACCAGTGACCCCCAAACCAGTGCTCCCCTGAAATTACAGGTGGCGGGAGGCCTGAAGCCCACCAAGGTGTTCACCCTCGGGGATCCGGCGCGGGTCGTGATCGATCTCCCCGTCGCCACACCGACCGACAGCACCGGCAGCTCGGTGCCGGCTCCAGCCATCGACCCACGCCTACAGGCCCTCCTGGGCCGGGGCATCCAATGGGACCGGCTGGTGCGCCAAGGCTTCCGCATCAATGCGGTGCACATCGATCCCCGCACCGCCCCCGTCAACCTCAAACCACTTACCCGCCCCCAAGGGATGGAAGGGCTGAGCTCCGTCCAAAGCCTGGCTAACGCCCGGATGGCCCTGGTCGCTATCAATGGCGGCTATTTCAACCGCGTCAAGCGCCTGCCCTTGGGCGCCCTCAAGAGCGAAGGGCGCTGGCTCTCGGGGCCGATCCTCAATCGGGGCGTGGCCGCCTGGGCGCCCCGCGGCTTGCCCCGTTTTGGCCATCTCTCCCTCGAGGAATGGGTGGTCGGCCCGAATGGCAGCCGCTATGCCGTGGTGACCGTCAATAGCGGCTATGTGCAACGGGGAATCAGCCGCTACGGGCCGGAATGGGGCCCCAGCTACCGGGCCCTGAGTGGCGGTGAGACAGCGCTGGTGCTCGGCACTGACAGCAGCGTGGGCCAGAAATACGAGACCGCCGACCTTGAAGCTGGCGTGCCCCTGCGCCGGGGGGAAATCCTGCTAGTCGGCCGCGGTGGCGTCGAGCTTCCTTGGGCTGAAGGCACCCAACTGAGCCTCAGCAGCCGGCCCAGCAACGACCTCGGCCTCGCTCCCTTTGTAATCGGAGGCGGTCCCTTGCTACTGCAAGACGGTCGGATCGTGCTCAACGGCGGAGCAGAATCGTTTAGCGCAGGGTTCCTCAGCCAAGGCGCCCCCCGCACCGTGATCGCCAGCGATGGCAGCCAGCTTTGGCTGATCACCTTGGAGGGCACCATCGACAGCGGTCCCACCCTGCCGGAAACAGCCCAACTTCTGCAAAGCCTGGGGCTGCGCGATGCCCTCAACCTCGATGGGGGCAGCTCCACGGGCCTGGTGATGGGCGGCACCATGCCGGTCAAGGGGCGGGGGGTTGTGGGGGCCGTCAACAACGGCCTGGGCTTGGTCCCCTGAGGGGGCTGCCAAACTGGCCTATCGCCATGTCCTGTTCTGCCCCATGCCGAAAGGCCACAGCCTGAGCGTCACCGCCGCCGCCGCCGCAGAGCTCGGGCGGCAAGCCGCCGTGGCTGGCACCCCCGGGATGATGCACCTCGACCTCTTGGACGGCAGCTGTGAGCGCTGGTCCATCCGCCTGCGACCGGGCCACCTGGCGGGCAACCCCGTGGCCCGGGCCGATGGCATCACCCTCTACGCACCCGCGGGGCAAGTCGACCTGCTGGCCGGGCTCAGCCTTGATTACCGGGGGGATCTCAGCGGTGGGGGGTTCCTGGTGCGGCCCGCCGACGGCGTCCAGACCTGCGCCTGCGGAACCGCCTTTAGCCGGCCTGGGATGGGGCGTCAGGCGACCCAGTAAGGTGGCGGATTGTCGAAATCGGTCGGACGTCCGACCAGTGTTCTCCGACTAGATCCCGGCCTTCGATGCCCACTATCCAGCAGCTGATTCGTACCGAGCGGCAGAGTCTTACCCGTAAGACCAAGTCGCCCGCCCTCCGCGCCTGTCCCGAGCGGCGGGGTGTGTGCACCCGCGTGTACACCTCCACACCCAAAAAGCCCAACTCGGCGCTCCGCAAGGTGGCCCGGGTGCGCCTCACCTCTGGTTTTGAGGTGACGGCCTACATCCCTGGGATCGGCCATAACCTCCAAGAGCACTCTGTGGTGCTCATTCGCGGTGGCCGGGTCAAGGACCTGCCAGGTGTCAGGTACCACATCATCCGCGGCACGCTTGACACCGCTGGGGTGAAGGATCGTCGCCAATCCCGCTCCAAGTACGGCGCCAAAACTCCCAAAGAGTGACCTGGCCAGGGGCCAAGCCATCCCTAAGACGCGCTTGAGCTCCGATGTCAGTTCCCAGCCTCCCCAATCGGTCCTTTTCCCTAAACGTCCATGTCACGCCGTAACGCTGCCGAAAAGCGCCCGGTTCTTCCCGACCCCCAGTTCAACAGCCGCCTGGCCTCGATGATCGTGGCCCGGCTCATGAAACACGGCAAGAAATCGACGGCCCAGCGCATCCTTTCCGATGCGTTTTCGTTGATTAACGACCGCACCGGGACCGACCCCCTGGAGCTGTTCGAAACCGCGGTGCGTAATGCCACTCCCCTGGTGGAAGTGCGGGCCCGCCGCGTTGGTGGTGCCACCTACCAGGTGCCCATGGAAGTCCGCCAAGAGCGCGGTACGGCCATGGCCCTGCGCTGGCTGGTGAATTTCTCCCGGGCCCGCAATGGCCGCAGCATGGCCCAGAAGCTGGCGGGAGAACTGATGGACGCCGCCAACGAAGCGGGTAGTGCCGTTCGCAAGCGCGAAGAAACCCACAAAATGGCCGAAGCCAACAAGGCCTTCGCCCACTACCGCTACTGAGTTCGAGCTACAGATTCAAATCTGTAGAGTTCAATCCACCTTTTGTAGACCCTTCGGAGACATCCCCCGTGGCCCGCGCCTTTCCTCTGGAACGCGTCAGAAATATCGGTATCGCAGCCCACATTGACGCGGGCAAAACGACCACCACAGAACGGATCCTGTTCTACTCAGGTGTGGTCCACAAGATGGGCGAGGTCCACGACGGTGGCGCCGTCACCGACTGGATGGAGCAGGAGCGGGAGCGCGGTATCACCATCACCGCGGCGGCTATTTCCACAACCTGGAAAGACAACCGCATCAACATTATTGATACCCCCGGGCACGTCGATTTCACCATCGAGGTGGAGCGCTCCATGCGGGTGCTCGATGGGGTTGTTGCCGTCTTCTGTGCCGTGGGTGGTGTTCAACCCCAATCGGAGACCGTCTGGCGCCAAGCGGATCGCTACAACGTGCCCCGGATCGTGTTCGTCAACAAGATGGACCGCACCGGCGCCAACTTCCTGAAGGTCTATGAGCAGATCAAAGACCGGCTGAAGGCCAATGCAGCCCCAATCCAGTTGCCCATCGGCGCGGAAGGCGATCTCAAGGGAATCATCGACCTTGTGCGCAACAAGGCGATCGTTTACACCAATGATCTGGGCACTGACATCATCGAGCAGGACGTTCCTGCCGAGATGAAGGACGAGGCCGATAAGTGGCGCAAGAAGCTAATGGAGTCGGTTGCTGAAACCGATGAAACCCTTCTCGATGCCTTCCTCGAAAACGGTGGCGAGCTCACCCAAGAGCAGCTGATGAAGGGCATCCGCACCGGCGTGGTGAAGCACGGATTGGTTCCGATTCTGTGCGGCTCGGCCTTCAAAAACAAAGGGGTCCAGCTCGTTCTCGACGCTGTCGTCGATTACCTGCCTGCCCCGGTTGATGTGCCCCCCATCACGGGCATCCTGCCCAACGGCGAGGAGTCGAACCGTCCCTGCGATGACAACGCTCCCTTCAGCGCCCTGGCCTTCAAGGTGATGGCTGACCCCTACGGCAAGCTCACCTTTGTGCGCATGTATTCCGGGGTGCTCCAGAAGGGCAGCTACGTGCTCAATTCCACCAAGGACAAGAAAGAGCGCATCTCCCGGCTGATCCTGCTCAAGGCAGACGATCGCGAGGAAGTGGACGAACTGCGGGCCGGCGACCTCGGCGCCGTGCTTGGCCTTAAGGACACCACCACCGGTGACACCCTTTGTGTCGAAAACGATCCGATCATTCTCGAATCGCTGTTCATCCCTGAGCCCGTGATCTCCGTGGCCGTCGAGCCCAAGACCAAGGGCGACATGGAGAAACTCTCCAAGGCTCTGCAGTCCCTCTCGGAGGAGGATCCCACCTTCCGGGTGAGCACCAACCCCGAGACCAGCCAAACCGTGATCGCCGGCATGGGCGAACTCCACCTGGAAATCCTGGTGGACCGCATGCTGCGGGAGTTCAAGGTGGAAGCCAACATCGGTGCTCCCCAGGTGTCCTACCGCGAAACCATTCGCGGTAGCGCCAAGGGTGAGGGCAAATTTGCCCGTCAAACCGGTGGCAAGGGCCAATACGGCCACGTTGTGATCGAAATGCAGCCCGGGGAACCGGGTTCAGGCTTCGTCTTTGCCAACAAGATTGTTGGCGGCATCGTGCCGAAGGAGTACATCGGTCCAGCCGAAAACGGCATGAAAGAAACCTGCCAGTCCGGCGTGATTGCAGGCTTCCCGATGATCGACATCAAGGTCACCATGATCGACGGTTCGTATCACGACGTCGACTCCTCGGAGATGGCGTTCAAAATCGCCGGCTCCATGGCCTTCAAAGATGGGGTCAAGAAGT
>CAIYSK010000396.1 GCA_903928835.1 uncultured cyanobacterium | reverse complement strand
GTATTGGTCTGTCCTACAAGGGAGAGAATGGCTTCAACATCAGCGCCCTGTACATCTCCAACGGGCTTGAGTCTGGCAACAATGCCACTAACACCCAGGCTCAAACTAGCAATGCTTTAACAAAAGTCGAGGGTGGTGTTGGCGCTGCCTCCTCTACCACTGTCCAGGTTGGCTACGCCAAGGCCAACTGGGGTATGGCCTTCGCTTACAACTACCTGAGCGCAGCGTCCACCCTGGCTCTTAACGACTACAACGCTTCCTATAACGTCCAAGGTTCCAACAACCTCGGCTTCAGCGCCTACTGGCAGCCCAAGAAGACTGGCATCATCCCTTCGATTAGCGCCGGCGTTGGTACCACCTACTACAACGGTGGTGGTAACTCCAAAAATGTCTTCGGCACCTCTAACGGCAACCGTGCCAGCAGCTGGGAAATTGCTCTCCAGTGGAACGATGCCTTCATCAAGGGCAACGCTCTAGGTATGGCCTACGGCGCCACCCAAGTGGGTGGTACTGATCCCAGCGAGAATGCCTACGAACTCTTCTACAAGTTCCAGGTGACCGACAACATCTCGGTTACTCCTGCCTTCTTCTGGATCAACGGCGGTGGCACCGCAGCCGATCAAACCGGCGGCCTGATCAAAACCACCTTCAAGTTCTGATCTTGAGCGAGCTCCTCTGGAGTTCGCCCAATCAAAACCGGGCCTGGTTCCTCACACACTTCCAGGCCCACCGTTTAAAACTTCAAGTCTTCCACTTCTCACCACTTTTTCCTCAATCAACCCCGGCGCAAGCTGGGGTTTTTTATTGGTTATCTCCATCGCCGATGATGGGGGCCCTTGGTGGCCGGTCGTTTGCCGCACCCCTCCGTTAAGGCCGATCCCTATCGGGTGTTGGGGGTTTCGCCCCAGGCCAGCGGCGCCGAGATCAAGGCGGCCTACCGCGCCCTGGTGAAGCAACACCATCCAGATGCGGGTGGTGATGCAACGACCATCCTGGCTCTCAATGCCGCCTGGGAGCTGCTAGGCGATCCAGAGCGCCGGGCTTCCTTTGATCGCCGCACAAACGCGGTCGGACCATCGACGGCGTCCTCCGGCAGGGGCGGCAAGTTCCCAAGAGCCAAGGGCAGTACGGCAGACCATGCAGCCCTGGAGCTCTGGATGGCCAGTGTGTATGCGCCGATTGATCGCAATTTGGCTCAGGTGATCAATCCCTTTGCCGCCCAGCTCAAACAGCTGTCTGCTGATCCCTATGACGATCAATTGATGGAGCTGTTTTGCACCTATCTCGAGCAATCCCAGCAGAAAATGCTCAAGGTGGAAGCCCTTTATCGCTCCGCCATGGCTCCTTTACTCGCTAAAGAATTTTCATTGCAGCTGTATCACTGTTTCGCCCAGGTAAAAGATGCCCTCATGGATCTGGAGCGCTACACCATGGGGTATGTGGATTCCTATTTGCGAGACGGTCGCGAGTTGATGCGAGAAGCTAAGCGTTTGCGCACTGCGCTCCACCAGGCCAAGCGGGCTTTTAGCTAATCAGCAGGCTTCCAGTTGATCCAGCCGCAGCCACACATCGGGTACGGGTCTGCGCCAGCGCAGCTGGGCGTAGTCACCCTTGAGGGCCAGGATTTCACCGGGGCCTTCAAAGATGTAGTTGGGTGGGGTGGGATCACTCGCTGCAGCTTCCGTGCTGCCCAGGTAGGCCGCCTGGCTCACGCGCACCAGGCTTCCTTTTTTAAGCGGCGCTGGCGCAGCAGGGGCGCTGGCGGCCGGGGAAGGGTTCTCATTGGGGATTGGTGTGTTGGCGGGTGTGGCGGTGGGTGTTTCGGCCATGGCTACGGATCAAGCTGGGCATCAGGCTAAATCGGCCTGAGCTGCATCGATCCCCCCTTCCGGCGCCCTAGCCTCCCGGCACTGCGAGCGGGGACCTGCCTGTGCGTTTGTTGTTGCTGGGCTGCTCGGGTTTTGTGGGGCGCGAGTTGGTGCCTTTTCTCCTCGAACTCGGCCACACCATCACGTTGGTGAGCCGCCACGGGAATCCCTTGCCAACCCTGGCAAGTGAGCGGCTGTCTTGTCTGCAGCTGGATCCATCGGAGCCAACCTCCTGGCAGCAGGATCGGCTGGAGACAGCCCTCTCCCAGGCCGATGGGGTGGTGAACCTGGCAGGCGAGCCGATCGCTGAAAAGCGCTGGAGCCCGTCCCATTGCCAGCTGCTCCTGCAGAGCCGGGTGCGCACCACCGAACTGCTGGTGGCGGCCATTGGTGCCCTCGAGAAGCGGCCCTCGGTGCTGATCAATGGCTCTGCCGTGGGTTTTTACGGCTCCAGTACGACCGCCCGCTTTACGGAATCCAGCCCGGCCGGAGCCGATTTCCTGGCGGAGATCTGCCAGCAATGGGAAGCGGCCTCAGCCCCGGCGAGCAGCCTCTGCCGCTTGGTCACCCTGCGGATCGGCATCGTGCTTGGCCCCGATGGGGGTGCCCTGGGCAAGATGCTGCCCGTGTTCCGCATGGGCTTTGGCGGACCGGTGGGATCGGGGCGCCAATGGATGAGTTGGATCCAGCGCCACGATCTCTGCCGGCTGATCGCCGCAGCCTTGGAGGATTCCGCCTACCAAGGCACCTACAACGCCGTGGGTCCTGAACCCAGCACCATGGGGGCCTTCGCCTCAGCCCTCGGCCAGGCCCTAGGCCGCCCCAGCCTGTTGCCCGTGCCGGGGCCGATCCTGCAGTTGCTGCTAGGCGATGGGGCCCAGGTGGTGCTGGAGGGGCAGCAGGTGCTCCCTGAGCGCTTGATCGCCCAGGGCTTTGCGTTCCATTACGGCCAGCTCAGCGCTGCCCTCGCCGCTGCCACCAGCTCAGCACCCCGCTGAGGATGGCGGCCCCCATCAGCAGGCCAATGGCCGGCGTAAACAGGGGTTCCCAGAGCCGTTGAAACAGCTCCAGGGGGGCCTCAATCTTTTGGCTGTGCAGGGTCACCGCCACGGCAAACCACAGCGCCCCGGCAATCACCACAAACACATCCACCACCAACACCGTGTCGAAGGCCCCTTTGATGCGCTGCAAGGTGGTGGGAGGTTCAGCCATGGATTTGGCCTGCCGTTGCGGGGATGCGATCCATGATCGCTGTTGCGATCTGCGCGCTGCCGCCAGCGGACCCAATGCGCTCGGCCCCAAGGGCGGCGAGCTGTCGCCTCCAGGCGGGCCCCGCTTCCGGATCCCCTAGGGCGGCCAAGTGCTGGGCGGCCAGATCGGCGGTGGCCTGCAGGACCGCCGCCCTACCTGGCTTACCCGTGGCGCAACTCACCCCTGGACCCAGCAGGCGCCGTTGGGCTTCCGCAAATGTCACCGTGAATTGGGGACCGCGCCCGCAGAGCTGCAGCACGGGCTTGCCGAGGCCCACGGCCTGTTCGCTGGCGGTGCCCGCACTGGCTAGGGCCAGGTCAGCCCGGTTTAAAATCGCCGCAAACTGACCCCATCCCAGCTCCACCTGCCATGGCCCGCGGCGCAGCAGCGATCGGCCGGGGTCGAGCTGCCAGCCCAAGGGGGCGGCCATGGTTTCAATGGCTTCCGCCGTCAGGCTTGAAACCAAGGCCGCCTGGATCCGTAGGGGCTGTCCCTGCTGTTCGCCCTTTGCCAGGGCGATGGGCAGCCGGCTGACCACCAGCAGTATCAAAGCTAGGTTATGGAGTGCTTCCG
>CAIYSK010000395.1 GCA_903928835.1 uncultured cyanobacterium | reverse complement strand
AGCCGGGGCTGGGTGATGGGGACAATCATTACCTAAGCGTTGGCGGGCTTAGGGATCAATTGACCTTCGGCCGTTTGAGGGAGCGTCCCTAGGGCCTTGACGTTGAAACCAGCACTTTCGGGTCGTCACGTTCAGGCCGTCATCTTGAAAGCAACGCAATCAGCCGTCGCTGTCCTTTTTGCGGGAGCCCTTGCCTTCGAGCAGTTCGAGCAGGGCTTCCATCTGGGCCATCACCCCACGCACCTCGCCAGCTTCTGGAAGCAGGCCGTCTTCCTGGACCCCCTGGTGCATTTCCCGGAGTTCCTGGCGGATGTAGCGCAGGTGACTCACGACCTGTTCACGCTTGGACTGGGACATAAAAAGGACTGATCTTGTTGTCCCTTTTACCCCATCGCCGGTTTACTTCTCGCCGAACTGCGCTTTGGCCTGCTCATAAAAGGCTTCGTCGATCTCGTTTTGCCCCGCTTCTGAGGCAAGTCCCTCAATCTTGCGCCGCACTATTGGGCGCACAAAAAAAGGCACTTCCTTCAGCCTGGCCTCGGCGTTGGTGGTCCAATTCATGGAGTGGAGAATAGGGGACTCGAACCCCTGACCTCTGCGGTGCGATCGCAGCGCTCTACCAGCTGAGCTAAATCCCCAAGGGCCCATGCCGGGGGAACCAAAGTTCCATGGGTTGGGCCATTATCTCCAAAAGCCATTCGAATCGGCCCCTGGCCGATCTCCGCCATGACCGAGTCGATCACGCCCGAACGGCTCGCCGCCTTTGATGAAGCCTCTACGGCGGAGCTGGCCCGGCGCCTGGATGAGGACGACTACCCCACGGCCTTTGACGGCCTTTCCGATTGGCATTTGATGCGTGCCTTGGCCATCCATCGGCCAGAGCTGGCTCGGCCCTATGTGCATTTGGTCGACCAGGAACCCTTCGATGAGGACTGAAGGCGCACCGCGTCCTACCGCCTGCCCTGATCCGCTGGTCGGCCGCAGGATTTTGGTGGCGATCACCGGCAGCATCGCTGCGGTGAAGATGCCCTTGCTGGTCAGCGCCCTGGCCAAGCGCGGGGCCGAGGTGCGTTGTGTGGTCACCCCCAGCGCGGCCGCTTTGGTGAGTCCGGTGGCCCTGGCTTCCCTCAGCCGCCACCAGTGTTATCTGGATGCGGATCAATGGAGCCCCCAGGCTCCCCGGCCCCTACATGTGGAGTTGGCCGAATGGGCCGAGCTGGTGCTGCTTGCCCCCCTGAGCGCCACCAGCTTGGGTCGTTGGGTGCATGGCTTGGCCGACACCCTGCTGGCGAGCACCCTGCTGGCCACGGAGGCACCGGTGGTGGCCGCCGCCGCCATGAATACATCGATGTGGCAAGCCCCACCGGTGCAGCGCAATTGGCAGGTCCTAAGCACCTTTGAACGGGTGTTGGCCCTTGGGCCCGCCCAGGGTCTGCTCGCCTGTGATCGTCAGGGGGATGGCCGGATGGCGGAGCCAGAGCAACTGCTAATGGCCCTTGAATCCGTGGCCCTCTGGGGTTGGCAGCGTGATTGGCAGGGTCTGGACCTTGTGGTGAGTGCGGGCCCCACCCGGGAAGCCCTGGATCCGGCCCGCTTCCTCAGCAATGGCAGCACGGGCCTGATGGGTGTGCTGTTGGCCCAGGCCGCTCGACTGCGCGGCGCTTCGGTCCACTTGGTTCACGGCCCGCTGCAGGTGCACCCAGGGCTCCTGGAGGGCTTGATCTGCACCCCCGTTCAAACTGCGGCCCAGATGCAGGCTGCCCTCATGGCGGCCCAGGGGCAGGTGGATGCCATCGCCATGGCGGCAGCCGTAGCTGACCACCGCCGGGTGGAGCCCATGGCCCACAAACTCAGCAAGCTGGCGCTTGGCGATCTCTGGGCTGAGGGTTGGGAGCAGGTGCCCGATCTCTTGGCCGGTTTGGTGGCCAGCCGGCCCCCCGGCCAGACAATTTTGGGTTTTGCGGCCTATTCAGGGGATGGGCTCGCTGCCGCCCGCGAAAAATTACGCCACAAGGGCTGTGATTGGTTGTTTGCCAATCCCATCGACCAGCCCGATGCCGGTTTTGGCAGCCCCGGCAACCAGGGCTGGTTGCTGGGGCCAGGCGGCCAAGAAATCGAAATGCAGCCAGCTTCCAAGCTCGCCATTGCCCACCAGCTGCTGACCGCGCTCAGGCCGCCACAGCTCAGCCAGCCAGGGCCTTAGCCGGGGCATCGGGTTCTGGCTCGAGCTGAAGCAAATCCATAAAGGTGCGCAGCTGCAGCCTGGGGATATAGGGCCAGCCGCCACTGCGTTCCATGTTCTGAAGCAGTTCGAAGAGCTGGCTGCGGTCGGCGGGCAGGCTGGCTCGGAAGGCTCCCTCCTGGACGGTGCGGTGCAGCTGCTCAATCTGACGAAGCAGTTCAAGCAGGGCTTCGGGGTTGCCGTTGAGCTCTTGGGCCAGTTGCTGCAGGCTTTGAAGCTGGTTCGACAGGTTGGTTTGCTGGGCGGGAGTGAGGCTCATATCTCGGTTCACACGCTGGACGGGATCGCCGCTGGCGATGGGCTCTGCATACAGGTTGTTGAGAGCCGCGACATCGTACGGGGAATCAGGTTTATCCACCCGTAGGATCCGCCGAAGCCCAGTTCCCATCCACCGTCTCTGCGGCGTTTCCCCATGAGTTTTCGTCCTCTGCTGGCCCTTGTGCTGGCGCTGTGCCTGACCCTGGTGACCGCTTGTAGCGGTGGGGCCAAGGCGGTTGATCGCTCCAACCTCACCTACGACGACATCCACAACACTGGTCTGGCCAACAATTGCCCGACCCTGCCCGATTCGGCCCGGGGCTCGATTGCCCTCGATGCGGGCTCGAAGTATCAGCTGCGCGAAATTTGCTTGCACCCCCAAGAGGTGTATGTAAAGGGCGAGCCCGCCAACAAGCGCCAGGAAGCCCAGTTTGTGGCTGGCAAAATCCTGACCCGCTTCACCTCCAGCCTTGACCAGGTCTATGGCGACCTGGATATGGGTGCCACTGGTTTGTCCTTCAAGGAGCTTGGTGGCATCGACTTCCAGCCGATCACCGTGCTGCTTCCCGGCGGCGAGGAAGTGCCCTTCACCTTCTCCAGTAAGGAGTTGGTGGCCCAGGCCGATGGTGCTTCCATCACCACCAGTACCGATTTCAACGGCAGCTTCCGGGCTCCCAGCTATCGCACTAGCAACTTCCTTGATCCCAAGGGTCGTGGTTTGACCACGGGCTATAGCAGTGCCATGGGCCTGGTTCCCGCTGGTGATGAGTTCACCGGTGAAACGGTCAAGCGCTACGTCGACGGCACGGGCTCCATGAACCTTTCGATCACCAAGGTCGATGAGGCCACCGGAGAATTTGCAGGGGTGTTCACGGCCATCCAGCCTTCGGACTCCGATATGGGCACCAAGCCCGTTGTCGATGTGAAGATCATTGGCCAGCTCTACGGCCGCCTCGAAAAGGCCTGAGCCTTCACTCCACTTGCGCCAGCGGCCCCAGGGCTGCTTTGGGGGCCCCGCTAGGGGCCCTTTTTGATGGAGGGCGGCAGGGCGGGTTGGCTCCCCTGGCTGGTCTGGGAGAATCCTTACTCTCTGTTCTTGCCACCAGATGTCTGCCACCGCAACCGGCCTGATTGCCCCCCATGGCGGTTCCTTGGTAGATCTGATGGTGCCCGCCGTCGAGCGCGAGGCGGTCAAGGCCAGTGCCACCAAGGTTGTGGAGTGCAGTGATCGCAACGCCTGCGATGTGGAGCTGTTGGTGGTGGGTGGGTTCTCGCCCCTGCGCGGCTTCATGCACCAAGCCGACTACGACTCTGTGGTGGCAACGAACCGCACCACCAGCGGCTTGCTGTTTGGCCTGCCGATCGTCTTTGACACCGCCGATGCCACCATTGGCCTTGGCGATCGCCTCCTGCTCACCTACCGCGGCCAGGACCTGGCTGTGTTCACGGTGGAGAGCAAGTGGGAGCCCGACAAGGCCAAAGAAGCCCAGGGCTGCTACGGCACCACCTCCATTGAGCATCCCGCCGTCAAGATGATCGCCACCGAGCGGGGGCGCTTCTATCTGGGCGGGACGGTGCAGGGCCTGGCTTTGCCCAGCCGGGTGTTCCCTTGCAAAACCCCTGCCGAAGTAAGGGCAAACCTGCCAGAAGGCCAGGACGTGGTGGCCTTCCAATGCCGCAATCCCATCCACCGGGCCCACTACGAGTTGTTCACCCGGGCCCTGGATGCCAGCAACGTCAGCTCAGCTGGCGTGGTGCTGGTGCATCCCACCTGCGGGCCCACCCAGGACGACGACATCGCCGGGGAAGTTCGCTTCCAAACCTATGAGCGGCTGGCGGCAGAGGTGAACAACCCCAGGATCCGCTGGGCGTATCTGCCCTACTCGATGCACATGGCTGGCCCCCGGGAGGCCTTGCAGCACATGATCATCCGCAAGAACTACGGCTGCACCCACTTCATCATTGGCCGCGATATGGCGGGTTGCAAGTCGTCGCTCAGCGGCAACGACTTCTATGGCCCTTACCAGGCCCAGGACTTTGCCCGCGACAACGCCCCTGAGCTGGGCATGGAAACGGTGCCTTCCCTCAACCTCGTGTACACCGAGGAAGAGGGCTACGTAACGGCCGAGCACGCTGAGGGGCGGGGTTTGCACGTGAAAAAGCTGAGTGGCACCCAGTTCCGCCAGATGCTGCGCGGCGGCGAGGAGATTCCTGAGTGGTTTGCCTTCCGTAGTGTGGTTGAGGTGTTGCGGGCCGGCTCCTGAGCTGACGCCTTCGCCCTAGGGCCCAGTTAACATTCCTTTACCTTATTCTCACGAGCCGTGAAAAAGCGCTGGCGCAATGCGGGGCTCTATGTCCTCCTGGTGATCGTGATGATCGCCGTAGGCACGGCCTTCCTGGATCGCCCTGAGGCGGCCAACGCCCCGCGGACCCTGCGTTACAGCGACTTCGTGGAAGCTGTTCAGGGCAATGAAGTGTCCCGGGTGCTGATCTCGCCCGATCGCGGCACGGCCCAGGTGGTGGAGAACGACGGCAGGCGGGCCGTGGTCAACCTGGCCCCCGACAAGGACCTGCTCAAGCTGCTCACCGACCACAACGTCGACATTGCGGTGCAGCCCAGCCGTGAGCCAGCGGCTTGGCAGCAGGCCATTGGCAGTTTGATTTTCCCGCTTCTGTTGTTGGGAGGGCTCTTCTTCCTGCTGCGCAGGGCCCAAGGGGGCGGCGGCAACCCCGCCATGAGCTTTGGTAAGAGCAAGGCCCGCCTGCAGATGGAGCCCCAAACCCAGGTCACCTTTGGCGATGTGGCCGGCATTGAGGGCGCCAAGCTCGAGCTCACCGAGGTTGTCGACTTCCTCAAAAACCCCGATCGTTTTACCGCCGTCGGCGCCAAAATCCCCAAGGGCGTGCTGCTGGTGGGCCCTCCGGGTACGGGTAAAACCTTGCTCGCCAAGGCTGTGGCTGGGGAAGCTGGTGTGCCCTTCTTCTCGATCTCCGGTTCGGAGTTTGTCGAGATGTTTGTTGGTGTGGGTGCTAGTCGGGTGCGCGACCTGTTTGAGCAGGCCAAAAAGAGCGCGCCTTGCATCGTCTTTATTGATGAAATTGATGCCGTGGGCCGCCAGCGCGGTGCTGGCTTGGGCGGCGGCACCGACGAACGCGAGCAAACCCTCAACCAAATGTTGGTCGAGATGGACGGATTTGAAACCAACCTCGGTGTCATTGT
>CAIYSK010000394.1 GCA_903928835.1 uncultured cyanobacterium | reverse complement strand
TGGTGGAGGTCACATAGAGGCTCCTCCAGTAACGCCCTTTGGCACCACTGGGCTTGTTGCGGTCGATGGTTTCTTGCAGGGCCTTGAGGTTGTCCAGCAGCTTGGCTTCATCGAAACTGGCTTTACCGAAACGCACGTGGACGATGCCGGTGCGATCGGCCCGGAATTCGAGTTTGCCAGCCTTGAATTCGTTGATGGCCCCAGCCAAGTCGGTGGTCACGGTGCCCGCCTTGGGGTTAGGCATCAAACCGCGGGGACCCAGCACGCGGCCCAACTTGGCCACCTTGGGCATCATGTCGGGGGTGGCGATCAGAAGATCGAATTCCATCTCGCCCTTGGCGATCTGATCCACCAGCTCGTCGTCACCGGCGAGGTCGGCACCGGCAGCTTTGGCGGCGGCAACGGCTTCACCGCGGGCGATCACGGCGATGCGGATCGCCTGGCCTGTGCCGTGGGGAAGGGCCACGGTCGTGCGCAGTTGCTGGTCGGTGTACTTCGGATCAATGCCGAGACGCACGTGGGCCTCGATCGTTTCATCGAACTTGGCGTTGGCGTTGGCCTTGACCAGCTCAATGGCCTCGGTAGGGGCGTAGACGCGATCCTCGACCTTGTTGACCAGGGCAGAAAAACGCTTGGAAATTTTTGGCATGGTTAGGAATGGGGTGCGAGCGATCAGGGAAGGGCCGGTTCAGGGCCGCTGTGATCTCCCCCAGCGGGGTGGACAGGAAAGGAACTCAATCGTTAACGGCGACGCCCATGTTGCGGGCGGTGCCTTCGATGATGCGCATGGCCGAATCAATGCTTGTGCAGTTGAGATCGGGCAGCTTGGTCTTGGCGATCTCCTCGAGCTGGGCGCGGCTGATGGCACCAACAGATCCCTTGGAGGAGGTGGCGGCACCCTTCTCGATACCGGCTGCTTTGGAAATCAGCACGGAAGCGGGAGGGGTTTTGGTGATGAAGGTAAAGCTGCGGTCTTCAAAGACCGAAATCTCTACCGGGATCACATAGCCAGCCTTGTCCTGCGTCCGAGCGTTGTACTCCTTGCAGAACGCCATGATGTTGACCCCGTGCTGACCGAGGGCAGGGCCCACCGGAGGTGCGGGGTTGGCTTTGCCGGCATTAAGGGCCAGCTTGATAACAGCAACGACTTTCTTGGCCATCGTCTCGGGCTACTGGGCGGGACTGCGGATCGTCCCTTGGGGAAGGAACGTTCGGGAAACGGCCGCCCTCCGCAGGGAGACGGCCGCTGAGCAAGGCCCTGGCCTAGCTCTGTTTGCTGATCTGGGAAAACTCCAGTTCGACCGGGGTTTCCCGGCCAAAAATTGAAAGCAAGGCCTTGAGCTTGTTGCGCTCGCCGGACACTTCGATCACTTCGCCCTGGAAATCCTTGAAGGGTCCAGCGGTCACCACGATCTGGTCACCTTCGGCGAGGTCGACCTTAACGACGGCCTTCTTCTCGGCGGCCCGCTTGAAGATGCGGTCCACTTCCTGGCGGCTCAGGGGGCGGGGCTTGATGTGGCCGCGGGCCTTGGACGTCGCCCGACGCTCCTCAGCGCCCACAAAGTTGATGACGTTGGGGGTACTGCGCACCGCCATCATCGTGTCCTCGTCGAGGACCATCCGCACCAGCACGTAACCCGGGAAGACCTTCTCTTCCGTGGATTGGCGGGAACCATCTTTTTTGAGCTTCACCCCAGGGGTCTGGGGGATCTCGATGTCCAAAATCTTGCTATCCACGCCCAGGGTCACGGCCCGCTGCTCCAAGGTGGCCTTCACCTTCTTCTCACAACTGGACGCCACCTGAACGGCATACCAGCGGGCCACCTGGCGCTTCTCCCCTGCCTCGGCAGCTGCGGCGACCGGATCCGCCGAGGGGCCAACCCCATCTTCCAGGGGGGCAACCCCATGGGTGGCGGCTAGGTCCAGCACTTCCGCAGAGTCCAGGGAAAGGTCGGTTGGGGTCTCGGACACGGGGCTCACAGAAAGGAAAAACTCAATGGAACACCTGGGATGCACCCCAGCGGTAGAAACGGTCAACGGCGGCAATGGCCGCAGCCGAGAGGCTCACCATCAGGATCACAGCCACCGACTCACTAAAGAGTTGTTGGCGGCTGGGCCAAACCACTTTGCGCAATTCCGCCATCGTGGCGGCCGCAAAGCCCAGCTGGCCCTGGGATTGGGGAGCTGGCTCGTCGGATGGGGACCCGTCGGATGGGCCTCCGGAGGGGAGATCGGTGTCCACTAGCGCTCGCGCACGGGGGCGTCCGCGCGTACCTGCAAACGAACACCCTACCGGACGTCGATACCCGTTCAGGGAACGGGAACAAAGCGGAGCGGCTCGGCCAGCTCAACCCGCACGCCCCTAGCGCCACTGAAGTGCTCGGCCAGGAGTTCGGTGGCCAGGGGATTTTCTATTTGACGGCGCACCACCCGGCGCAACGGCCGGGCCCCATATTCCGGCTCGTACCCCTGTTCCACCAGGGACTGCACCACCGCCTCATCCACGTCAAGCACCAGGTGTTGCTCGGCCAACAGCCCACCCAGCTCGGCCAATTGCAGGCGCATAATTCGCCGGAGATCCGCGAGCTCTAGGGGCCGGAAGCGAATCACCTCATCGATGCGGTTGAGGAATTCCGGTCTGAAGTGGGAGGCCAGGGCCCGGTCGATCGCGTGATCTAAGGCCTGATCTAAGGCCTTGTTGGCATCAACGGGGGGTGAATCTGGGGGTGAATCTGGAGATGAATCTTCCATGCCAGAGGCCCCATCCGGCACCCCGTGGGCGGCGCGCGCCTTGTCGAGGATGGCGCGGCTGGCCAGGTTGCTGGTCATGATCACCACGGTGTGGCGGAAGTCCACCGTGCGGCCCTGGGAATCGGTGAGTCGGCCGTCATCGAGCACCTGGAGCAGCAGGTTGAACACCTCAGGGTGGGCCTTCTCCACCTCATCGAGCAGCACCACGGCATAGGGCCGCCGCCGCACCGCCTCGGTGAGCTGGCCGCCCTCCTCGTAGCCCACATAGCCGGGCGGTGCCCCCACCAACCGGGCCACGGCATTGCGCTCCATGTATTCGCTCATGTCGAGACGCACCAGGGCGTCTTCCTCATCAAACAGGGAGGCCGCCAAGGCCTTCGCCAACTCGGTTTTGCCGACTCCCGTAGGACCCAAAAACAGGAAGGACCCCACGGGCCGGCGCGGCGACTGCATCCCCGCCCGGGCCCGCCGAATCGCCGCTGCCACGGCAGCCACCGCCTCCGGCTGGCCAATCACCCGCTCAGCGAGCCGGGCTTCGAGCTCCAGCAACTTTTGCCGCTCACCCGCCAACAGCCGCTGCACGGGAATGCCCGTCCAGCGGGCCCCCACATCGGCGATATCGCCAGCTTCCACCTGCTCCCGCAACAGGGATTCCCGGCTTTGGTCATCAGCGCGCAGCTCCGCCTCCAGGGCATCGCGACGCTCCTGCAGGCCATGCAATTGGTTGTATTGGAGTTGGGCCGCCTGCTCCAAATCGCCTTCCCGCTCAGCCTCCGCGATGGCATGGCGCAGGCCTTCGTCCTGTTGCAGCAAACTGCGCAACTCAGCCAAGCGGTCGCGCTCTACCTGCCAGCGGACCTGCAACTGGTGCAAGGCGTCGGTGGCCTGACGGCGTTGCTCCTGGAGTTGCACCCGTTCGGTTTCAGGGGCCGCCTCCGCCGATAGCAGCGCCAATTCCACCCGGCGCAGATCGGCTTCTGCCGTTTCAATCCGCTGGGGCTTGGAAGTGGCCTCCATGCGCAGATTCGCCGCAGCCTGATCCACCAGAACAATGGCGGATTCGGGCAGACAGCGGTCGGTGATGTACCGATCCGCCAGGCGAGCGGCGGCCACCAGGGCCTGGTCGGTAATCGCCACGCCGTGGTGCAACTCGTAGCGCTCCTTGAGGCCCCTCAGGATTTCGACACTGGTGTCGGGGCCCGGCTCCTTGATCAGCACCTGCTGGAAGCGGCGCTCCAGGGCCGGATCCTTTTCAACCGTGCGGCGGTAATCCTCAGGGGTGGTGGCCCCAATGCAGCGCAGATCGCCCCGGGCCAGGGCCGGCTTAAGCACGCTGCTGGCATCAGCACCGGCACGCTCGCTGTTGACCACGGTGTGGAGTTCATCGATAAACAGCACCACACCGGCCTCGGACTCCCGCACCTCCTGCAGCACCCCCCGCAGGCGCTCCTCGAATTGGCCGCGAAATTTTGCCCCTGCCACCAGAGCTCCTAGATCCAGGGCCACCAGCCGCAAACCCTTGAGGGAATCGGGCACTTCGCCGGCCACCATGCGCTGGGCCAACAACTCGGCCACGGCCGTTTTGCCCACGCCCGGCTCGCCGATCAGCACCGGATTGTTTTTGCTGCGGCGCGAGAGCACCTGAATCAGCTGGCGAATCTCCTGGTCACGACCCACCACGGGATCGAGCTCCCCGGCCCTGGCCGCGGCGGTGAGATCGCGGCCATAGGTGCCCAACGCGCCCTCTTGCTCGGGCTCGGCTTCCAAACAGAACGCTTCCGCCTCCGGCTCCCTGGATGGCGCGCGCGCGGGTCCCAAAGATGGCCCCCTGGCAGCCCCTGGACTGGGCCCTGAGCTTTGGGTTGGGCTGGGCGCCGCCTCGATGGCAGGGGCCTGGGCCTTGGGTTGAAGTTGGGGTTGGGCCGGGCGGCGCACGGCTTGGAGCAACTCCGCCTCGGTCAAGCCCTCCCCTTGGAACAACCCTGCACCAATCCTTGGTTCATCGAGCAACGCCACCAGCAGGTGGGGAATATCGAGCAACCGGGATCCCCAGGCTGCCCGGCGTCGATCCGCATCCTCCAGCAGATCTTCCAGGGCATCGCCGATATAGAGATCCCGACTGGTGCTTGGGGGCTGCTCGACGCAGAAGGCCTCCAGCCGATCCAGGAGGCGATCGGTATCGATGGGTAAGGACTGAACCCAGGGGCCAAAGCGACGATCCCCCAGGAACGTTTGCAACAGGTGCTCCACATCCATGGCCCCATGCCGCCAGCGGCGGGCCGTGTCCTGGGAGGCCAACAGGAGTTCCCAGGCGTCCTCGCTGAAGTGCTCTGGGTTGCTGGTGAGGCTGGCTGAGGGGGTGCCCCGGACTGCTTGCTCAAAAACCATCGCTGTCCAACCTCAAGCGCGGGAAGCCAGTTGAATCAATTCCACTTTGTAGCCATCGGGATCCTCCACAAAGGCAATCACCGTGGTGCCGTGCTTCATCGCCCCAGGGGGACGCACCACCCGACCACCCTTGGCCGCCATGGCCTCACAGGCAGCCTGGATGTCATCGACGCCGAGGGCAATGTGGCCATAGCCCGTGCCGATCTCGTAGCTGCTGGTGTCCCAGTTGTGGGTGAGCTCCAGCACGGCGGTGTCGCTCTCGTCGCCATAGCCCACAAAGGCCAAGGTGAACCGGCCGTCGGGATAATCCTTGCGGCGCAACAAGCGCATCCCCAACACCTCCGTATAGAAGGTGAGGGAGCGCTCCAGATCGCCCACCCGGAGCATGGTGTGCAGCAGTCGCATGGGCGGTGGAGCTGAGCAAGTTCGTCGCCCCATTCTGATCGGCTAAGGCGCTAGCGGTGCCCGTTGGCACAACGGGGAGGGCGGGGGTGCCCCATAGGATCCTCGCCAAGACAACTAGATGGCGCACCTTCGTGTTCGACTCCCTCGACCTTGTAATTGACACCGTTGTGGCCAGGGAGGTGCTCGATTCCCGCGGGACCCCCACCGTTGAAGCCGAAGTGTTGCTCGAAGGTGGGGCCAGCGGACGGGCGATCGTGCCCAGCGGGGCCAGCACCGGCGCCCACGAGGCCCACGAACTGCGCGATGGCGGCAGCCGCTACTTCGGCAAGGGCGTCACCCAGGCCGTCAACAACATCGAAGAGCGCATAGCCCCAGCCCTCTGCGGCCTCAGCGCCCTCGACCAGGGAGCCGTGGATGGCGCCATGGTCGAGCTCGATGGCAGTGATAACAAGTCGAGTCTGGGGGCCAATGCGGTGCTCGCCGTGAGCCTGGCCACCGCCCGGGCAGCCGCCAATGGCGTGGGCCTGCCCCTCTACCGCTACCTGGGTGGGCCCATGGCCAACCTGCTGCCGGTGCCCTTGATGAACGTCATCAATGGCGGCGCCCACGCCTCCAACAACATCGATTTCCAGGAATTCATGCTGGTGCCCCATGGCGCCAACAGCTTTCGGGAAGCCCTGCGGATGGGCGCCGAAGTGTTCCACACCCTGAAGGGCTTACTCCACGACCAGGGCCTTTCCACCTCGGTGGGCGACGAAGGCGGCTTTGCCCCCAACCTCACCAGCAACGACGCCACCGGTGAACTGCTGATCCAAGCGATCGAGAAAGCGGGCTACCGGGCGGGCGACCAAATCTCCCTGGCCCTGGATGTGGCCAGCACCGAGTTCTTCAAAGACGGCCGCTACAACTTTGGTGGGGGCAGTTACACCAGTGCCGAGATGGTGGACCAACTCGCCCAACTGGTGAGCCGCTTCCCGATCGTATCGATCGAAGACGGCGTCGCCGAAGACGACTGGGACGGCTGGGCCCTGCTCACCCAAAAACTGGGCGCCACCGTGCAGCTGGTGGGCGACGACCTATTCGTG
>CAIYSK010000393.1 GCA_903928835.1 uncultured cyanobacterium | reverse complement strand
GTGTACATGCGCATCAGCATCAGGGCCCAGTCCTGGGCATCCGTGCCGCCGGCGCCGGCGTTGATCGAAATCACGGCCCCTTCCTTGTCGTAGATGCCCGACAACAGGCGTTCCAGTTCCCAGCGGTCGAGGTCGGATTTGAGGGTTTGCAGGGCCCCATTGGCCTCTTCGAGGAGCTCGGCATCCGGCTCCAGGTCGTAGAGCTCGAGGGTGGCCACCCCATCGGCCACGGCTGCTTTCCAGGTGTCCAACTGTTCGAGTTGGGCCTTCACCTCATCGAGTTGGCGCATTTGCTTCTGCGCCGCCAGTTGGTCGTCCCAGAAATCGGGCTGGGATGCCAGTTGTTCGAGGTCTTGCTGGCGAGCTTTCAGGGCCGGTACGTCAAAGACAGTCCTGGGCATGGCCCAGGCGGTCGGTGAGCTCGGAAAGATCGCGCTTGAAGTCGGTGAGGTCGAGCACCTGGCAGAAGCGTGGGTAGAAGCGTTGCCAAGACCGTATCAGTGGAGTCGTCGCTTCTAGGATTGGCCCACCGGATTGGGAGCCCGAATGGCGGCCAACGTTGAGATCTACACCTGGCGGGCCTGCCCGTTTTGCATCCGCGCCAAGGGACTGTTGGATCGCAAGGGCGTTACCTACACCGAATACGCCATCGATGGTGATGGGGCTGCCCGGGATGCCATGGCGGCCAAGAGTGGCGGCAGCAGAAGCGTGCCCCAGATTTTTATCGACGGCCAGCACGTGGGCGGCTGTGATGACATCCATGCGCTGGAGCGCAGCGGTCAGCTCGATCCCCTCCTGGGAGCCTGAATTTGGCTACACCGGCACCCGGGGCCAACTCCCAGTTGTTTGTGATCGATCCGCTGCCGCGGCTCAATCCAGCCAAGGATTCCAGCGTTGCCCTCATGCAGGCGGCCCAGCGGGCCGGCCAGCAGATTTGGGTGTGCACCCTCCAAGACCTATCCGCCGCTGAGCGGCCGGGAGCTCCCTTGGCTGGCCACGGTGGCCGGGTGCGGGCCCAGCCCGTCACCCTGGCCCCCATGGAGTTCAGCCCAGAGGGCTGGCAGGTGCCCGAGCCCTGGTTTCTGCTCGGGGAGCCCCAGCAGCTGCCCCTCGATGCCTTCCCCTGGGTGTGGATGCGCAAGGACCCACCGGTTGATGAGCCCTACCTCTATGCCACCCATCTGTTGGAGTTGGCGGAGCGCCATGGGGTGCGGGTGTTGAACCGGCCTGCCTCGCTTCGGGCCTGGAATGAAAAGCTGGGCGCCCTGCGCTGGAGCCATTTGATGGCCCCCACCCTGGTGAGCAGCCAGGTGGAGCAGCTCGCCGCCTTTGCCACAGGCCATGGCGATGTGGTGCTCAAACCCCTTGGCGGCCGGGCTGGGCAAGGGGTGGTGCGCTCCCACGGCGGGGCCCCGGGCCTGCGGGCCCTGCTCGAACTGGTCACCGACCAGCAGCGCCTGCCCGTGATGGCCCAGGCGTACCTTCCCGGTGTGACAGCGGGAGACAAGCGGATCCTGTTGGTGGATGGGGAACCCCTTGGTGCTGTGAATCGCAAGCCGATGGCGGGGGAATTCCGCAGCAATCTCGCCGTGGGTGGGGCCCCTGAGGCCACGGGCCTGACGGATGCAGAGCGGCAGATTTGCGCGGCCTTGGCGCCGGCCTTGCAGGCAGAAGGCTTGTTTTTTGTGGGCATCGATGTGATCGATGGCCGCCTCAGCGAAATCAACGTGACCAGCCCCACCGGGGTGCGGGAGGTGGAGCGCCTTGGCGGGATTCCCCTCGCCGATCAGACGATGGAGCGGTTGCTCGCCAGCTGAGTTGGCAGGTTGAGCTGTTGCTGCAGCACGCCCAGCTTGAGGGCCACTTCCTGCAGTTCCCGCTCCACCGTGGATCCCCGCACCAGACCGGCACCGGCCGTGAGTTCGAGTTGGCTGCCGCGCAGGGTGCCGCTGCGAATGGCCACCCGCAGGTCGGTGTCGCCGGAGCTATCAATCCAGGCGATTGGCGCGGCGTAGTGGCCCCGCTCAAAGGGTTCGAGGCTGCGCAGCCAGCCCATGGCCTCCTTGCGGGGCAAACCCGCCACGGCGGGGGTGGGGTGCAGGGCGGCCGCAATCGCGAGGGGTTGTTCCCCCTGGAGATTGGCGGTGATGGGAGTGTGCAGATGCGCCAGCTGCCCGTGGCGGGCCAGGCGGGGATGCCTGGGGCGGCGCGGGTTGAGGCCTGCCTGGCGCAATACCGCGGTGATGGTGTCGACCACCAAGTCGTGCTCGTGGCGATCTTTGCTGGATTGCAGCAGCTCTGGGGCCGTGGGGCCCCAGGGGGTGGTGCCGGCCAGGGCATCACTGCGCAATTGGTTTTGACGCACGGTGAGCAGCCGTTCAGGCGACGCGCCGAGCAGGGCGGAGCCCGCCGCCCGTTGCCAGAGGAAACGGCAACTGCCGCTTTGGTGCCTGCGCAACGGGGCTAGCAGCTCCAACGGGTCGACGGCGCGATCCAGGCTCAGGTCCTGGCGCACCGCCAGCACCAGTTTTTGCAGATCCCCTTGGTTCACCAGAGTCATGGCCTGCTCGACGGCCGAGCGGTAGCCCTGCTCCCAGGGGGTGCCATGGCGGAGCTTGGCAGTTGCACCGAGCGGGGAAGTGGCGCCGAGCGGCATGGCATGCCATGCAACCATCAGGGTTTGGGCTTTCTCCCAGAGTTCTTCCGCCAGGCTGCGGGCTGTCACCTCACCACCTAGGGGGCGTTGCAGCCGCAGCCAGCAGTGCAGGCCCTGGCGGCTCAATTGCCAGCGGGGCAGCACCGCTTGCACCCCGGGGATGGCGCCTGCGGATTGCTCGAGGGGAGCATCAAAGAACCCAAAGGCCAGCAGCACCCTGGGCCGAGCCAGGGGCGGACAATTCTCGGGGGTGGCGAGGCGACTCAGGCTGGCGCTGGCAAAGCGTTGGGCCAGCTCAAAGCGGCGCGGACCACTGAGCTCCAGGCTGTTGCAGCGGCCGCTGGCGGCCAGGCACAGCCCCGGGGCCCCATCCCAGAGGAAGCGAAATCCATCCCCCTTGTTTCTTTCTCCCTGGCTGCCATCTCCCTGGCCGCCAGCCCCGGGATCGAGATGGGGCAATAGCACCATCGGGTCGCCCCCAGCCAGGGGCATGGCCAGGCTCAAGACGCCATCGTCCTCTAGCTGGCGTGCGCTGTCGCTCGCTACAGCCAGCAATTCGGTGAAGGAATTGGGGGCCTGCACCAGGAAGGGCCTTGGGCCGAGGCGAAGAGCTGCTCAAATGTATGGGTCTTCCCCTCCTTGCCGCTGGCGGCACCCATGCCTGAGCTCGAGGTCGTCGCAAGCCGTTACGCCACCACCCGGGATCGCCGCCAGCTCTGGAAGGCCGCGATCAAGTGGCCGATGTACGCCGTGGCGGTGATGCCAGTGCTGGTGGCGGCGGGCTGGCAGCTGGGGCGGAACCAGCCGTTGCGATGGGATCAGCTGCTGGTTTTTTTGTTGGCGGCGATCCTGCTGCTGGCCTGGGAAAACCTGGCCAACGATGTTTTTGATGCCGATACGGGCGTTGATGTGCTCGGCAAGCCCCATTCGGTGGTCTACCTCACGGGTCGCCGCGACCGGGTCGCAACATGGGCCCATGGTTGTTTGCTGTTGGGCCTGGGGCTGATGGCCCTGGTGGCCTGGCGCAGTTCCCCGGCGGTTTTGGCGCTGGTTTTGGCCTGTTGCGGCCTGGGTTATCTCTACCAAGGCCCACCGTTTCGCCTGGGGTATCGGGGGTTGGGGGAGCCCCTGTGTTGGTTGGCCTTTGGGCCCCTCGCCACGGCTGCGGGATTGCTCGCCCTAGCCCCTGCGGCCATCGGCGGGGATCAGGCCCCTTGGGCCCAGATCCCTTGGCGCCACGCCATCGAGCTGGGCAGTGGCCCGGCCCTGGCCACCACCTTGGTGTTGTTTTGCTCCCATTTCCACCAGGTGGATCAGGATGCGGCCCACGGCAAACGCTCGCCGGTGGTGCGGCTGGGCACCGGCACCGCGGCCCGCCTGGTGCCGTGGATGATCGCCCTCACCCTGGCGTTTGAGTGGGCCCCGGTGCTGGCGGGGCAATGGCCGCTTACGGCATTGCTAGGCGTGATTGGCTTGCCGCCGGGTCGGGCCTTGATTGCCCTGCTGCGCGACCACCACCGTGAACCGGATCGGATCGCCGGCAGCAAATTTTTGGCCCTGCGGTTTCAAGCCCTCAATGGCTTGGGCCTGGCGGTGGGCCTGGCGCTGGGGCCCCTGCTAGGGCCCTCGCTTGGCGGGCCAGGCTGAAGGTTGTGGGGGAGCCGCTGTTGCGCCTTGCCTGGCGCCCTTTCCAGTTCCATCTGCCCCAGGCCATGGTGACGGCCCACGGGGCCTTGGCCCAGCGCCGCGGCTGGTTGCTGCGCCTAGAAGCGGCCGATGGACGGCTGGGCTGGGGGGAGGCGTTGGCGCTGCAGCCTGATCAGGGGGCGACGCCAGGGGGCCTATGCGGGGAGCTGGCAGCGGCGATCCAAGCCTTGCCCCAGGGCCTGAGCCGCCCCCAGATCGAAACTGCGATCAGCGCCGCCCCCAAGTCCCTGGCCTTTGCCTTGGGGGCGGCCCTGGCCGAACTCGATGGTTTGGGCAGTCTGGGGCGGGGCGGATGGTTGCAGGCCCCGGCTTCGGCGTGGTTGCTGCCGGCTGGGGAGCGGGCGGTGGAGGAGCTCGAGCGGGTTCTGGCATCAGGGCCATCGCCCCCACCCCCGGCTTACAAGTGGAAGGTGGCCGCCTTGCCCGCCCGCCAGGAGCTGGACCTGCTGGAGCTGCTCTTGCAGCGGCTGCCTGCTGGGGCGTTGCTCCGGCTCGATGCCAATGGGGGCTGGGATCGGGCCACAGCCGCAGCCTGGGCGGATCGCTTGGCGAGGGAACCCCGGCTGGAGTGGCTGGAGCAACCCTTGCCCCCCGGCGATCAGGAGGGTTTGGAGGCCCTGGCGGCCAGGGTGCCGGTGGCCCTGGATGAATCGCTGCGGGCTTCCCCTGCCCTGGCGGCAAGCTGGCCCGGCTGGCAGGTGCGTCGTCCGCCCTTAGATGGCGACCCCAGGCCGCTCCTGGCCGCCTTTGAGGCGGGTCATCCCCATTGGATGGTGAGCACGGCCTTGGAGACGGGCATTGGCCGGCGCTGGGTGCATCATTTGGCCGGCCTCCAGGCCCTCGGCCCCACGCCCACGGCCCCGGGGTTGGCGCCAGGCTGGTGTCCCCAGGGCGACCTATTTAGCGCCGATCCCCAGCTGGTTTGGCAGGCGGCCGCATGACCCTCCCTTCCCAGGCCCTTCTCGACGTCTCCGCCTTGGAAGGGGCCTGGCGGCGCAGGCAGCTGGTGGTGCTGGCGCCACCGGAGCAGCAGGCTTGGGCCCAAAGTCTGCTCAATCCAGAGCAGCGCAGTGAGCTCGAAGCCACCTGGGGACCGGGGGTGGTGGTGGGTAGTGGCGGCAGCACGGGCGGACGGCGCTGGTGCCTGCAGCCCCTCAGCCATTTGGAAGCCTCGGCGGCGGCTACGGCGGAGTGGTTAGGCCTGGAAGGACTTGATCCCGCCGCTTGCCTTCATCTCAATCCACTGCCCTTGCACCATGTCAGCGGTTTGCTGCCCCTGGTGCGTTCCCACCAATGGGGAGCGCGGCACCAGCTCGTGCCGCCCGGTTTGCTGCGGGAGCCTGAAGCCCTGGTGGAGGCGGTGGCGTTGCCGGACCAACCGGTGCTGATGTCGTTGGTGCCCATCCAGTTGGCCCGCCTGATGGCGGTGCCGCAGGCCCGGGATTGGCTGCGCCAATTGGCGGTGGTGTGGGTGGGAGGGGCGGCCCTGCCGGAGGCCCTGGCAGCCCAGGCCCGCTCGGCCGGGATTCGGCTGGCCCCTTGCTACGGCGCCACGGAAACGGCGGCCATGGTCAGCGCGCTGACCCCGGGCCAATTTTTGGCGGGGGCCAGCGGTTGTGGCCAGCCCTTGGCGGATGTGCGGCTCCGGATCGATGCCCCCACGGGGGCGGTGGAGGTGGCCACGGACCGGCTCAGCCCGGGCTGGATTGGCGATAGCGGAGCTCTAGAGCCACTGCCGCGCACGGTCGATGGCTGGTGGCGCAGCGGCGATGGTGGCCGGCTTGGCTCTTCAGGACTGGAGATCTTTGGCCGACTCGATGGGGCGATCCAGAGTGGCGGTGAAACGGTGTTTCCCGAGCAGCTGGAGCACCGCTTGAGGTCCCTGGCTCAGGCGCAGGGCTGGCCTTTGCAGGATCTGCTGCTGCTGGCAGTGGCGGAGCCCGGCTGGGGTGAGCGTCTGACGGGTTTGGTGCGCCCGGTCGAGCCAGCCAACGGAGAGCCAGCAAATGCTCAGGCCCTCATTGCGGTGCTCCAGGCCGCGGTTGCGGCCTGGCCCCCGGCGGAGCGACCGAGGCAATGGCTGATCTGTGAGTCGTTGGCTCCCTCTCCCCAGGGCAAATGGTTGCGCAGCTATTGGCAGGGGTGGTTGCAATCGCTAGAAGCAGACCAGAGCCCAGAGCCTTAGGCAGGAGCGACCGATGTCGAAGCCGTTGGGACAACCTGGGGCCCAGCCCCTGGGCCAACAGCGCCTGGCCGGCTGGTTGGCGATCCTGGTGGGTCCCCTTGGGGTGCACAAGTTTGTGCTGGGCTATTACCGAGCTGGCCTGATCATGCTGCTTGCCCCCGTTGTGGTGATCCCAGCAGGTTGGTGGGCGAGCACGGTGGTGAGCTTGGTGATGGGAATCATCGGCTTGATTGAGGGACTGATCTATCTCGCCAAAACCCCCCAAGAATTCAAGACCCGCTACATCGATGCCAAACAAGAATGGTTTTAGACGGGTTGGATTCCGCCCAGGTTGGAGGCCTCCAACCAGCGATTGATGGCCGTTGGTAGCCCGCATCGCCGCCGACTTGGGTTTTCGATGGCCAGGTGGCGCGTGAGGCCCTGGGCCACGGCGTGGTCGGGGCTTGTGAAGCTGTAGCGCACCTCAAAGCTGCCCAGATCGAGGCGCACTGGCTCCAACCGAATCGTGATGGCATCGCCACAGACCAAAGGGCGGAAGTAGTCGGCGCTGCAGTGCACGATCGGCAAGGCCACCTCCAGCACTGAGCCCGGGGTGGGGAACACCTCGGCCGCTGCGACCCCAAAGCACTCCAGGCTTTCTTCGTAGGCTTCGTGGCACCAGCGCAGCAGCTGGGGAAAATGCATCACGCCGGCGGCGTCAGTGTCGCCGAAGCGCACGGTACGCGTCAGGGCGAGCCAGGGCTGGGGAGCCACCGACTCAGCGATCCACCGAGCCCATGATCACGTCGATCGAGCCGAGGATTGCCATGATGTCGGCCACTTTGTTGCCCTTAAGGATGTGGGGCAGGATCTGCAGGTTGTTGGAATCGGCCGCGCGGATCTTGAAGCGCCAGGGGGTCACGTCATCGTTGCCCTGGATGAACACCCCAACTTCTCCTTTGCCCGATTCGAGGCGGGTGTAAAGCTCTCCCGAGGGGATCTTGAAGGTGGGGGCCACTTTCTTGGCCACGTATTGGTAATCGAAGCCAAACCACTCGCTGCCCTTGCCCTCGGCCATGCGATGGGCTTCCAGGTTTTCGGTAGGGCCACCGGGAATCATTTGGCAGGCCTGGCGCACGATCTTCAGGGATTCACGCATCTCCTGCACCCGAACCCGATAGCGGGCGAAGCAATCACCGTCCTTCTCCCAGGCCACGGCCCAGTCAAAGTCGTCGTAGCACTCGTAGTGGTCGATTTTGCGCAGGTCCCAGGGCACGCCCGAGGCCCGCAGCATGGGACCCGACAGGCTCCAGTTGATCGCCTGATCCCTGGTGATGGTTCCCAATCCTTCGACCCGCTTGCGGAAGATCGGGTTGTCGGTGATTAGCTTTTCGTATTCATCGATCTTGGGGCCAAACCAATCACAGAAATCCAGGCACTTCTCCAGCCAGCCGTAGGGCAGATCCGCAGCCACACCGCCAATGCGGAAGTAGTTGTTGTTCACCATCCGCTGACCGGTGGCGGACTCCCACAGGTCGTAGATCATTTCCCGTTCACGGAAAATATAAAAGAAGGGGGTCTGGGCGCCCACGTCCGCCAGGAAGGGTCCAAGCCACAGCAGGTGGTTGGCGATGCGGTTCAGTTCCAGCATCAGCACGCGGATGTAGCTGGCCCG